>JAAEPF010000024.1:300000-383636 GCA_024222295.1 Actinomycetes bacterium | reverse complement strand
CTGAGAGGGCACTCCGCGACTGAGAGGGCACTCCGCGACTGAGAGGCCTCACCGCGACAGGGGTGCGCACAAGCCGGCGACTCGTGCACAGTCGACCCATGGCAAGGCTTGCGAAATCCCCCAGACGCGCCCCGGGTGTCGTGCTCGGTGCGTTCATGGCCGTGGCGATCATGGCCATCGGAGCGGCTGTGACCCTGGCGTTCCTCAACCCCTTCGGCACCGAGACCGTCGACCGGTCGGGGCCGACCGTGGTCGAACAGATCCGCGTTCTCAACGAGTTCACCGCGGCCGAGGCCGAGTTCGTCCAGGACGTCGACATCGAACAGGACACGAAATGGTTGCCCGACGCCATCGGCGGCGAACGGACCGTGGCCATGGTGGCGGGCACCGTCCGTGCCACGGTGGACTTCTCCGGGCTCACCGACCAGTCCGTGACGACCTCGGCGGATGGCACCACGATCACCGTGACGCTCCCCGAGCCGGTGCTCCAGGATGCCGACGTGCACGAGGACTCGACCCGGATCGTCTCGCGCCAGCGAGGCCTCATCAATCGCGTGGCCGACTTCCTTTCCACCAACCCGTACGACGACGGCGGCCTCTACAGGGCGGCGGAGCGAAAGCTCAACGATGCGGCGGCAGCAGCCGACATGCACACGACCGCCCAGGAGAACACCGAGGCGTGGGTCGAGGGATTCCTCGGCGCTGCCGGCTTCGAAGAGGTGGTCGTGAACTGGTCGACGGCTCCCGTCTAGTTTCGACAGGACGAGCCCTCGGGTTCCGCCCCCCAGAAAACGAAGGATGAGCCTTGGAAGCCACGAACGAAGCCCCGCCGACTGCGGTGCAGTGGGCGGCACAGGTACTCGGCGGGTACAAGGTCTACGGAGAGGGTGACAACGAAGTCCGTGCACTCGACGGGGTCAGCGTCGGGTTCGAACCGGGGCGCTTCACCGCGATCATGGGCCCATCGGGGTCGGGCAAATCCACCCTCATGCAGTGCGCTGCCGGACTCGACCGCCTCACCGCCGGCCAGGTGCTGATCGGCGATGTCGACATCAGCACCCTCAACGAGAAGCAGCTCACCCTGCTGCGCCGGGAACAGGTCGGTTTCATATTCCAGCAGTTCAATCTGTTGCCCACGCTCACCGCCGAGGAGAACATCACGTTCCCGCTCGATCTGGCGGGAGCCAGGCCCGACCCGGAGTGGATGGACCATGTCGTGCAGACCGTCGGGCTCGGCGACCGACTCAGCCACAAGCCATCGGAGCTCTCAGGTGGCCAGCAGCAGCGCGTGGCGGTGGCCCGGGCCTTGGTGGAGCGGCCCCGGATCATCTTCGCCGACGAGCCGACCGGCAACCTCGATTCGCACTCCTCGACGGAGATCCTCGCCTTCATGCGCAACGCGGTGAACGAGTTCGCACAGACGGTCGTGATGGTGACCCATGACCCGGTGGCCGCCACCCACGCCGACCGGGTGCTGTTCCTGTCCGACGGCGAGATCGTGGACGAGCTTCTCCAACCGACGCGAGAGGCCGTGCTGGAGCGCATGGGCCAGCTCTCGGCCTGAGGGCTCAACATGTGGCGCCTCA
Organism: Actinomycetes bacterium; assembly: GCA_024222295.1. Classification (NCBI taxonomy): domain Bacteria; kingdom Bacillati; phylum Actinomycetota; class Actinomycetes; species Actinomycetes bacterium. The sequence goes on along the minus strand of JAAEPF010000024.1, from coordinate 382,050 downwards.
CCATCAAGAACCTGCGGGCCAACCTGACCCGCCTGATTGCCACCGGCGTGGCGGTGATAACCGGTACGGCCTTCGTGGCCACGGGCCTCGTGCTCACCCAGGCGATCTCGAATGCCACCGCCGGGAACGTGGAGCTCCAGTACGAAGCAGTGAACGTGGCGGTCAGCCCGGGCGACGCCGCCGGTCGCGGTGGCCCCGGGGGCGTTGATGCCTCGGTGCTCGACGAAGTGCGCGCGCTGCCACAGGTCGAGGCAGCAGAGGGCGAACTGGCGGAGAGCACCCAGGTGCTCGATTCCGACGGCGACCCGATCCGTTCGCAGATGCTCGGGCGCATCTGGTTCACCGATGACGAACTCAATGCGTTCTCGCTCACCGACGGCCGCGCTCCGAGCGAACAGGGAGAGGTGGCCGTCGACCGGGAGACTGCTGGGGACGGCGACCTGTCGATCGGCGACACCCTCGACCTGGCGACGCCATCGGGCCCCACGACCGCCGAGCTCGTGGGCATCACCGAATTCGGCAAGGCCGCCTCGGTGGATGGTGGCGGAACCGTGTTCTTCGACCCCGTCGACGGTCTCGACATACTCAGCGCTGGGTCGGATCAGTACTCGTGGCTGTTGATCCGCACCGACGGATCGAGCGGGGCCATCGACGCGATACGTGGCGCAGTGCCGGCCGGCCTGCTCGTCCAGACGGGCGACCAGTTCCGCACCGACGCCCGGGCTGCAACCGAGGAGTTCGCCAACTTCCTTCGGCCCGTGCTGCTCGGCTTTGCCTTCCTCGCCCTGTTCGTCGCCGGCTTCGTGATCTACAACACCTTCACGGTCGTGGTCACTCAACGCACCAGGGAGTTGGCGCTCATCCGCTCGATCGGTGGCACTCCGGGCCAGGTCCGGCGCTCGCTGCTCGGTGAGGGCTCCGTGCTGGGATTGCTGGCCAGCGCGATCGGCCTGGTCGTGGGCGTGCTGCTCAGCATGCTCGTGCAGTGGATCCTCGACCGGTTCGACGTACCGATACCGAGCGCCGGGTTCGCGCTCACCCCGGCAATCGTCATGGTCACGCTCATCTCCGGCACCGTGATCACGGTGCTGGCCGTGATGATCCCCGCATTCCGCGCCGGGCGCACAGCTCCCGTCGAGGCGATGCGCTCCGCCGCCGTCGACCACTCGGGCACCTCTGCGGCGCGGATGTGGATCGGTGGGTCGATGCTGGCGCTCAGCGTCGCGATGCTGTTGTTCACCCGGTTCGTCTCAACCAATCCGTGGCTGCTCGGCATCGGAGCATTCCTGTTGTTCTGGGGCATCGTGATCGGCGGCCCGCTGCTGGCCCGCCTGACGGGCAGGCTGATGAAGGCGATCCTCGGCCGAACGCTCACCGGCCGACTTGCTGCTGACAACATGGCCCGCAACCCGAAACGCACCGCGACCACCGCAAATGCACTGGTCATCGGGCTGTTCCTGGTGACGCTCGTGACCGTGTCGGGAACCGCATTCCGGGACTGGATGATGGGCGAACTGGCCGAGATGAGTTCATCTGACTTCGTGGTGATCGGCGCCACGCCCGTGCCCGACGAGGTGCTGGGCGAGATCGGCAGGATCGACGGGGTCACCGACGTGGCGGGCGTGCGCAACGCGCAGGTGACCGACACCAGCGGCAACACTGCGATGCTCAGCGGCGCCGACATGGACGACCTGAAGCGCACCACCGGCATCACGGCCTCAGAGGGTTCACTCGACGACGTGGCAGCCGGCGAGGGCGCGGCCACGTTCGGCTTCGACGAGCTCGTGGCGAACGGCGGCAGCGCCGGCTCATCGCCGACCACGACCGCGCCACAGAGCGGTGAACCCGGCAGCGAATCGGGCCCCACACTCGACATCGGTGGTTCGGCTTCCACGGCGGGCTCGGTGGCTGTCGGTGACGTGTACAACCTCATCGACCCGCAGGGCGACACGGTGCAGGTACCCGTGGCGGCAGTGATGGAGTTCGACATCGGCGACCTGTTCCTGCTCTTCCTCGGCACGATCGTCAACGAGGACGTGTTCACCGAGGTGGCGGGCGAGCAGCCGGTCGGCCAGGTGTTCATCCGTGCCGACCAGAACCGCATCGACGCGGTGGGCACGGATCTGGACAACCTGCTGGAGGACTACACCGGACTCGAAGCCGTACCCGGCAACTTCATCGGCCAGCTGCTCGGCTCGGTGATCGACTTCCTGATCGCTGCGGTGAACGGCCTCCTGGGGCTTTCGGTGCTGATCGCGCTGATAGGCATCGTCAACACCATGAATCTGTCGATCCACGAGCGCCGACGCGAACTGGGGATGGTGCGCGCCCTCGGCATGACCCGGTCACAAGTCCGCTCGATGGTGCGCACGGAATCGTTCCTGATCGGAGTACTGGGCACGTTCATCGGTGTCGCCTCCGGCGTGTTCCTCGGTTTCGTGGTCGTGGGTTCCGTCACCAGTGGCGGTCTCTCGCTCAACTGGGGACGGGTCGGATTGATCTTCGCCGCCGGCGTCGTGATCAGCGTGCTCGCCTCACTCTGGCCGGCTCGCAAGGCCGTCAAGGTGGAGATGCTCGAGGCGATGTCTGCGACCTGAGCGCCGACGTGGTTCGATGGAACACATGGCTTCGGTCGACAGGGCTTCCCCCCTACCGCTGTGGGCGCAGGTCGAGTCCGACCTGCGGCGTCGCATGGACCGCGGCGAATTCGACGAGCGATTCCCCACTGACGAGGAACTGGTCGACTCCTACGAGGTGAGCCGGCACACCGCGCGCGAAGCGGTGAGGCGGCTCTCCCAGGAAGGTCTGGTGGTACGCGAACGCGGCCGTGGCACCGTGCTCGCCGGCGGCCATGTGGAGCAACCGCTCGACTCGATGTACTCCCTGTTCGAGGCGGTGGAGGCCGGCGGGCTCGAGCAGACCTCGGAGGTACTGGGCCAGCGAACGGTCACCGACGCCGAGGCGGCCGGCGCGCTCGGTCTGGAACCGGACGCATCGCTGGTGCTGATCGAGCGGCTCCGCCGCGCGGATGGTGAGCCGCTGGCAGTCGACCGGGTCTGGTTGCCCGAGCAGGTGGGCACCCCGTTGGCAGGCACCGACTGGTCCCATACGAGCCTGTATGAACAACTTGCCCAGCACGGCACCGGACGACCCGATTCGGGTTGGGAGCGCGTACGTGCCGTCATGCCGTCTCAGCAGGACGCCGAGCGGCTGGGCCTCGACGGCCCTGATGCCGTGTTCTGCCTCGAGCGACTCGGCCAGGTCGCCGACAGACCGGTCGAGTGGCGCCGCAGCCTCGTGCGTGCGGACCGATTCGCGGTGGTCACGCGATTCGAGGCCGGCCGAACCGAGGCCTCGCTGCGCCTCACCAACTACGGCGACAGCCGCAAGTAGGTCAGTCGAGGACGCCTTGTGGGTGTTCGATGCCGGCGTTGTCGAGCGCGCCGTAGTACAGCTGCATGATCGACTCGGGGTTCTCGGTGTGGAACACCTCACCGTTCTCGTCGTAGAAGTCCATGCCCTGCTCGATCACGAACTGGATGACCGCGGGTTCCGTGGCGTCTTCGGGCACCGAGAGCGTGTGGATCGTGCCGGTCTGCTCGAAGATGTAGTCGCCCGCTTCGGCGACCCAGTCGTATTCGAGGTAGCCCCATTTGCCGCTCACGGTGAAGGCATGGACCTCGCCGTGGTGGTAGTGCTTCGGCAGCACCGTGCCGGCCGCGAAGCGGTTCATGACGGTGTAGCGGCCACTGCCCTCTCCCTTTCGCATCACCTTCATCTCGATTCCAGGGGCCAGCTCGGCCCAGGGGATCTCGCCTGTGCGGCAGATGCTCGTTGCGTCCTCAGCTGCGATGTCGACCATGGTCGCGACGCTAATCCGGACACCTGCCCGCATCACATCCTGCTTGAGCTTGACTGTTGCGACATTTGTACGTACATTTGGACTTATGCAGACGGCGCTGATCCTCGGCCTCGCAGCACTGATCGGACTCGCACTCGGCGCGGCCGGCGGCGGAGGGTCAATCCTCGCTGTGCCCGTGCTCGTGGGCGTGGCCGGCCTCGCCGTAACCGAAGCCACCACGGCGTCGCTGATCGTCGTCGGCACAGCTGCCGCGATCGGGCTCGCCTCCGACCTGCGCACCGGTCGAGTGCGCTTGGCGCCCGGGGTCGTGTTCGGCCTGACAGGCATCGGGGGCGCCGCAGTGGGCACCACACTCAACCGCGGACTCGACGAAGGCGTGCTGCTGATCGGCTTCGCAGCACTGATGGTTGTCGTGGCCGGCCGCATGGCCCTCAACCTGCGCAAGCAAGCAGCAGGCCCATCCAGCTCTGTCCCCTCGGACCCCCCGACCACCGGCGGCGAGCCCGTACCCGCTGCGGGCGAGCGCGCCGCGCTGTCGCTGCAACGCGTCGGCGAGTCGGCCGCCCAGGTGACCACCCGCCGCGGCCGCGTGCGCAACTGCAGGATCGTGGCCGGGATCAACACCTGCCAGCTGGTGCGCATCGTCGCCGCAGGCACCGCCGTGGGGCTGCTCACTGGCCTGTTCGGCGTGGGCGGCGGCTTCATCATCGTGCCCGCCCTGGTCCTGGTGCTCGACTTCGACATCCGCTCGGCCACGGCCACATCGCTGGTCGTGATCGCCATCAACAGCGCAGTTGCACTGGCACTCCGGGCGGATCTCGGCTCGGTGGACTGGGGCATCGTTGCCCCGTTCACCGCCCTGGCAACAGCAGGAGTGCTCCTTGGCCGGCGGGTCGCCCACCGACTTCCCGCACGCACCCTCTCGGTCGCCCTGACCGTGCTGGTTCTCGCCATGGCCGCCTGGACCGCAGTCCAGGGCGTCACGGCGCTCGCCTGAGCGCTGACCCACGCAACCCCCGACCCCCGAACACAACGACCCAAACGCACAGAGAGACGACAGGAGATACACAATGGGAACCCGGCTCGACACACCCCGCAGCACATCGGGCGAAAGGAACCAGCCCGCCGTGATCTTCGAACAGCACTACCTCGACTGCCTCTCACAGGCTTCCTACCTGATCGGTGACCCGACAACCGGCAAGGCGGTGGTGGTCGACCCCAAGCGCGACATCGCCGACTACGTGGATTCCGCACAGGACCACGGCCTCGAGATCGTCATGGTCATCGAGACCCACTTCCACGCCGACTTCCTCTCCGGTCACCTCGAGCTGGCCGAGGCAACCGGCGCAGAGATCGCCTACGGCTCCGCGGCCGACGCCGAGTTCCCGCACCGCAAGCTGGCCGACGGCGAGCGCATCGCGCTCGGTGAGGTCACCCTCGAGATCCTCCACACGCCTGGCCACACACCGGAGTCGATCTCGATCGTGATCTGGGAGCATCCTGGCGACGTCGACGACCCTGACGCGGTCCCCCATGGCGTGCTCACCGGTGACACCCTGTTCATCGGCGACGTCGGCCGCCCCGACCTGCTCGCGTCGATCGGTGTCACCGCGGATGAGCTCGGCCGCGCGCTCTACGGCTCGCTGCGCGACAAGCTGATGGTTCTCCCCGACGCCACCAAGGTGTTCCCGGGCCACGGTGCCGGCTCGGCGTGCGGCAAGTCGCTGTCCACCGAGACGGTGTCCACGATCGGCGAGCAACGCATCAGCAACTACGCCCTGGCCGACATGGACGTGGAAGCGTTCCTCGACGTGGTCACCGAGGGCCAGCCGGCGGCGCCCGTATACTTCGTGCACGACGCGATCCTCAACCGCAAGGACCGCGAGCTCCTCGACGAAGGCGAACTGCCCGAGAGCATCGACCTCGACGCACTGCGGGCCGCCCGTGACCGCGGTGCTCTCGTGATCGACACCCGCGACCAGTCGGCCTTTTCCGGCGGGCACATCGCGGGCTCGGTCAACATCGCTCTCGATGGCCGCTTCGCCGAGTACGCAGGCTCGGTGGCACGCCCGGGCGACGAACTGGTGCTCGTCTGCGAACCCGGCTCCGAACTCGAGGCCCGCACGCGACTGGCCAGGATCGGATTCGACTCGGTGGTCGGCTACCTGTCCGACCCCTACGGCACGATGGCGGCCAACCCCGAACAGATCCACCGGTCATCGCGGCTCACAGCAGAGGACTTCCAGTCGCGGCGCGGTGCACTCGATGACCTCGTGGTGATCGACGTGCGGAATCCCGCCGAGACCGAGGAGGGCACGGTCGACGGCGCTGTGATCGTGCCGGTTGCCCGCCTGCGTGACCAGCTCGACGCGCTCTCGCAGTACCGCGACCAGCCGGTCGTCACCATGTGCGCCGGTGGGTACCGCTCTTCGATCGCGGCCAGCCTGCTGCGCGCCAACGGGTTCGGCGATGTGAGTGACGTGATCGGCGGCTACACCGCACTGCAGACACTCGACGAGCAGCCGTAGATTCGTGGCGTGTGCGACACGCTGGTGAGCCTGACCGACGACGGGATCCTCTTCGCCAAGAACAGCGACCGCGACCCCAATGAGTCACAGGTGCCCGAATGGCACCGGCGCGCCAACCATCCCCCCGGATCGCAGCTGCGCTGCACGTGGATCACCATCGACCAGGCCGAACACACCAACGCGGTGCTGATCTCGCGCCCCTGGTGGATCTGGGGAGCCGAGATGGGTACCAACGAGCACGGCGTGGTGATCGGCAACGAAGCCGTGTTCACGCGTGCCGGTGGCCTCCTGCGCAACGGCAGCGAGATCGAGCGGGGCCTGCTGGGCATGGACATGCTCCGCCTGGCCCTCGAACGCACGGCGACAGCACACGAGGCGGTCGAGTGCATCGTCACGCTTCTCGAGCGGCACGGACAGGGTGGCCCGGCCTCCCACGAGCACCCCGGCTTCAGCTACGACAACTCCTTCATCGTCGCCGATCCCAACGGCGCAATCGTGCTGGAGACAGCCGGGCGATCGCATGCCACCGAAGAGGTCGCCGGCCGCGGCCGGTCGATCTCCAACGGACTCACCATCGACGGGTTCGCCCAGGCCAACGCCGACCCCCTGCGCTCGCGGGTGTCTGCCTGTGTGCAGCGACGTGCCCGCACCGAGGCCAGCGCTGCGGCAGCAAACGGCGTGGCGGACATGTTCGCGGCGTTGCGCGACCACGGGACCGACGGCGCAGGGCCGCGCTACTCGCTGGTCAATGGCGCACTGTCGGCCCCCTGCGCGCACGCCGGCGGCCTGCTCACCTCGAGCCAGTCGACGTCGTCGATGGTGAGCGACCTGCGGCCTTCGGGGCGCCACTGGCTCACCGGCACGTCAGCCCCGTGCACCTCGCTATTCAAGCCTGCCCGGGTGGACGAGCCCGTTGACCTGGGCCCGGCACCGGGCAACGTGTTCGACCAACGCAGTGTGTGGTGGCGTCACGAGCTGCTGCATCGATCGGTCATGCGGAATCCCGACGCGCTGCTCTGCCGCTTCAGCGCCGAGCGCGACTCGGTCGAGCAACGCTGGCTGGTCGAGCCGCCGCCCTCGGTCGACGCGTTCGCGGCCGCGGACAACCTCGAGGCCGGCTGGACCGACCTGGTCGGTGAGGCCGTGGCGGCGAAGGCGGCACCCGAGACACGTCCTCGGCAAGTGGCGAGGATCTGGCGACGCTGGAACCGCGCATCCGCGTTGCCCGCCTGACAGTCCCGCGGCCAGTGGTCGCCAGGTGCCCGGTCAGACGGTCAGACGGTCAGACGGTCACCGATACGTCGGTCGTGCCCGCCGCCCAGTCGAATCCCGCTGCCGTGTGGCCGGCGGCATTACGGACACGCGGGTCCAGCACCCGGTACTCGACGTTGATGTCGTCCTGTGTCGCGGTGAGCAGTCCGTAGCCGCGGCGCCCCCAGTCGACCCATCGGAACCACGGTGAGAACCCCTTGGTGAACGCACTGAACGCCTGTGCGAGCTCCCGGCTGAAACTGATCGCCACCGAGGACACCGAGCCACACACGAACTCCTGGGCCACGGCAGGGCTGTGGTGGTCCTCGATGTCGAGGTGGATGGACGACTGCCAGAAGGAGTGGATGTCGCCCGTCAACACGCCCGTGTCGGAGATGCCCTCGTCGTGCAGGAAGGCCGTGAGCAGGTCCCGCTCAGCCGAGTAGCCGTCCCACTGGTCGAGGTTGAAGTACACGCCCGCATGGCGGGGAACGTCGCCGAACACCGGCTCGTCGAGGTCTATCCATCGCAGTGGAGCAACCATCACCTGCTGGCCCAGCAGCTTCCAGCGCACACCGTCGCCCTGGGCTGCGCCGAGTCCGTCGAGCAGCCAGTCGCGCTGGTCGGTCCCGAGGATGCTGCGCCCTTCGTCGTGCACCATGGACGCGGGCGGCACCGAGGTGACCTGGAGGATCTGCGCATCCGGGTTGGGGTCGCGGTACTGGCGGGTGTCGAGCATTGACACCTCGAGCAGGTCTCCGAAGCGGTGGCGGCGGTATATGCGGGTTCCGTCGATCGGCCAGACCGGCTGGTACTCGAACCAGGCCCTGTGGGCGTCGGCGGCACGCACCGCGTCCTCGGCTATGCGTGCACGGTCGTGGTTGTTGACGAACTCGTGGTCATCCCAGACCGGCGAGAACGGATGCGCCGCGTGCGCCGCGCGCAGGTCGGGGTCCGAGCGGTACATCCGGTACTTCGCGCGGTAGGTGGCAAGGTCGACCGCTGCGTCGCTCGGGTCGTCACGCACGCCCCAGATCGGGTTGGGAGAGCCTGCCTTTTCGTAGATGTAGTCACCCAGGTGCAGCACCGCATCGACATCGGTATCGGCCACCTCGCGCCACGCCGGGTACCAGCCGGATGAGAAGTCCTGGCAGCTGGCCACGGCAAGGCGGATCGACGCGGGTGATGCGCCGGCTTCCGGCAGCGTCTTCGTGCGCCCCACAGGCGACGCCAAGTCACCGACCAGGAACCGGTACCAGTGGCGCACTCCCGGGGCGAGTCCTTCGGCGAGCACCTTGGCACAGCCGTCGGTGTCGGCGTCGACAGCGACGGTGCCGGAAGCGACAACCGCCGCGAAACCGGCATCCGTGGCCACCTCCCAGGCGAGTTCGACCGAGGAGATCACCGCAGGGGCGAAACGGGTCCACAACACGGCGGCGTCCGGTGAGTGCAGCCCGGACGCCACACCGCAGTCCCAGGGCCCCTCGACAGTCTCCAACGATGGCAGGGTGGTGCAGCCTGCGACCGTCGCGGCACCCACGGCACCCGCTCCGCCCCACAGGAACTTCCGCCTGCTCGGCCTGTCGATCCACGCAGCCACTGCTGTCCCCCGCTTCTCCGCCCGACTGCGGGCCCCGGGGCCCGCAACGCCTGGCAGAACGGTACCCGAGGCCGCCCGAGCGCCGAAAGGCCGGCCTGGCGACGTGTAACAGCACGTTCACATTCACCGAACAAAGCGGCAACGGGAGGCGACCAAGGTCTGCACCATCACCTGCGAGCAGTGTGGCTGGCAGGCGAACGATCTCTGTAACGCAACCCCGAGGAGTCACCTTGCTAGCCCAAGAGTTGGTACCGGAAGCCAACAAGGTCTTTCTGGACAACACATTCGTGTTCGTCGCAGCGGTCCTTGTCATATTCATGCAGGTCGGGTTCGCGCTCGTCGAGGCTGGCCTGACACGTTCCAAGAGCGTGTCCAACATCATGATGAAGAACCTCATGGACTTCTCCGGAGGCGCCATCATGTTCTTCCTGATCGGTTACTCGATCGCCTACGGCCCCGAAGGAAACAGCCTGATCGGCTGGGGCAACGAGGCACTCCGCGCCACCGGGGAATGGAGCGCCGCCGACGGCGGTCTGTCACCCGGGGTGGACTTCTTCTTCCAGATGGCGTTTGCCGCCGCAGCGGCCACGATCGTGTCCGGGGCCATGGCGGAGCGCACCAAGTTCAAGAGCTACTTCCTCTACTCGTTGGTGATCACGGGATTCATCTACCCGATCGTGGTCCACTGGACCTGGGGCGGCGGCTGGATCTCACAGTTCAACGACGGCCTGTTCACCGACTTCGCCGGCTCCTCGATCGTGCACATGACCGGTGGCCTCGCAGCGCTGGCCGGAGCAGTAGTGCTCGGACCACGCCTCGGCAAGTACGGCCCCGACGGCAAGCCGCGAGCCATCCTGGGACACAACATCCCATTCGCCGTGATCGGTGCGGTCATCCTGCTCATCGGCTGGTTCGGCTTCAACCCGGGATCCCAGCTGGCGGCTGACTTCCCGGAGGTGGGCAACATCGCTCTGACCACCGTCCTGGCGGCAGCAGCAGGAGCCCTCACCGCCATGGGAGCCATCTGGCTCAAGTCCGGCAAGCCCGACGTGGCAATGGCGGCCAACGGCCTGCTCGCAGGCCTGGTCGGCATCACTGCCGGTACCGCAGCGGTAGGCAACTGGGGCGCCATCGCCATCGGTGTGCTCTCCGGTGGAGTCGTGGTCGTGTCGGTGCTGTTCCTCGACCGGGTCCGCATCGACGATCCGGTCGGCGCCATCTCGGTGCACGGCACCTGCGGCGCTCTGGGCACCCTGCTGGTCGGCGTGTTCGCCCTCGAGGGAAGCGTAATCTCCGACGGCTCCTTCGACCTGCTGTTCACCCAGCTGGTCGGCGTGGCCGGAATCGCAGCATTCGTACTGGCCGCATCGTTCGCCCTGTTCCTGGCCATCAAGTACACCGTCGGGCTGCGGGTCAGCGCCGAGGAGGAGATCGAGGGACTCGACATCCTCGAGCACGGTGCCCCCGGCTACAACGAGGACACCGCTCACATCGGTGGCAGCGGGCCCGCCGGAGCGGGTGTGGGCGCGAGGCAAACCGTCTCGGTCTAGCGGGAGCCTGGTCGGACCGTCGGTGGAGGCGGTTCGACCGATCCCTTGGGGGATCATCTGGAAGCGCCGGGTCACCGAAGACCCGGCGCTTCCCCGCGCAATGGCGAGATTGACCCCAACGGCCATCGGAATGGCCATATCGTGAACCGGGTTGTGAGCCTCATACGGGAGAACAACACCGCACCCGAACCGCCCCGGGCCGACGGCTCGGCCTACCAGGCTGTCCGCGCGATCACGGACTCACTCGCCTCTCCACTCGGCGCCGAGGACCAGGTCGTGCAGTCGATGCCCGACGCGAGCCCGACCAAGTGGCACCGGGCCCACACGACGTGGTTCTTCGAGGAGTTCGTGCTGTCACGTCTCGATGGGTACCAGGCGTTCGACGACGACTTCCGGTACCTGTTCAACAGCTACTACGAGGCAGTCGGACCGCGTCAGCCACGCCCCCGCCGCGGCATGATCACCCGGCCCGACGTGGCGGAGGTGGGCCGCTACCGCGCAGCGGTCGACGATGCGATGACCTCTGCGCTCGACAACGGCGCGTTGGACCCGTTCGCGCTGGACCTGGTGCAGCTGGGCCTGCAACACGAGCAGCAGCACCAGGAGCTGCTGTTGATGGACGCCAAGCACATGCTGTCCCAGAACCCCCTCGACCCCGCCTATGAGCCGCGCACGGCTGCCCCAGCGGGAAACGTACCCACTCACACACCCCCTGCCGGTCGACTCGAACACGACGGTGGACTCATCGAGGTCGGTTGTGCCGACTCCGAAGACGGGTTCCATTTCGACAATGAGCGGCCAGTGCACCGCCAGTGGCTGGAGCCGTTCGCGCTCGAGGACCGACTGGTCACGAATGGCGAGTGGATCGAGTTCATGGACGACGGCGGCTACGACCGCGTCGAGCTGTGGCTCAGCGACGGGTGGCACCTGCGCTCCGACCGCGAGTGGACTGCGCCCCTCTACTGGTCACACGCCCACCAGCAATGGCACCAGTTCACGCTGTACGGCAATGAACCGGTCGACCTTGCTGCACCGGTCACACACGTCAGCTACCACGAGGCCGACGCATTCGCGCGTTGGCGTGGGGCCCGCCTGCCCACCGAATCCGAATGGGAGGCCGTCGCCCGAGCACACTGGCAGCCTCCCCGGCGCGGCGCGTGCCCGGCACTGAACCCGAGCCGGGTCGGGTCGCCGGGCACCGACCCCTTTCAGTTCTGTGGCGAGGTCTGGCAGTGGACCACCTCGGCGTACCTGCCCTACCCCGGGTTCAAGCCGGCCACCGGTGCTGTCGGCGAATACAATGGCAAGTTCATGGTGGACCAGCACGTCCTGCGCGGCAGCGCCAGCGTCACTCCGCCGGGCCACGAGCGCGTGTCCTACCGCAACTTCTTTCCCACACGGTCGCGCTGGGCGTTCAGCGGACTGAGGCTGGCCCATGACAACTGACATGACCGACTCGCGAATAACCGTGGACATCCACCTCGACCAGTCGGCGTGGTCAACTCACCTGGCCGAGGAGACACTCGAAGGACTGAGCGACGACCCGCCGTGGATTCCGCCGGTGTGGTTCTACGACGAAGTCGGCTCTGACTTGTTCGACCACATAACGCGCCTCGAGGAGTACTACCCCACCGAGAGCGAGCGCTCGATCCTCGTGCAGCGAGCTGACGAGATCGCCGAAATCACGGGCGCACACACGCTCGCCGAGCTCGGGGCCGGCACATCGGACAAGACCCGCATCCTGCTCGACGCGCTGGACCGCCGAGGCACGCTCGACACCTTTGCGCCCTTCGACTGCTCCGAGGAGGTGCTGCGCAGCTCGGCCGAGTCGATCGCCGCCGGGCGACCCGACATACGCGTACATGCCGTGGTGGGCGACTTCCACGAGCATCTCGAAGGTCTGCCCACCGAGGGAACCTGCCTGCTCGCCTTCCTCGGCTCGACGATCGGCAACCTCGACCCGGCACAGCGCAAGGGATTCCTCGCCGAGGTGGCCGCCACGCTCGATGACGACGACTGGTTCCTGCTGGGTACCGACCTGGTCAAGCCGGCTGCCCGCCTCCTGGCCGCCTACGACGATTCCCAGGGCGTGACCGCCCGGTTCAACCTCAACGCGCTGTCGGTCATCAACGACGAGCTGCGGGCCGACTTCGACATCGGTGGTTTCGAGCACCGCGCCGTGTGGAACGAAGCGGACTCGCGCATCGAGATGCACCTCGTGTCGCTGGCTGATCAGTCGGTGCATCTGGCCGCCCTAGGCGGCTTGGACGTCGCACTGCGACGCGACCAGCACATCCGCACCGAGATCAGCACCAAGTTCACCGAGGACCAGGTCCGCAGCGAACTCGCGGCGGCGGGCCTTGGGGTACATGCGAGCTGGACCGACGCGGCCGGGGACTTCCTGCTCACCCTGTCGCGGCACCTCTGAGCACGAGCAGGTCAGCCGGCCGTGAACTCCACGCCGGTGCGCAGCTCCGAGACCTCCCACAGAGCGTGTGCGGTCGCTGCATCGGCGGCGGCCCTCGACCGGCCCACCGGCACAGGGAAGCCGCGCATCTCGAGCGGGCCGCCGGGGCCGTAGTAGCCACCCGCCACGACGTTGGGTGAAGTGGCTGCATGGACCGTCGGCAGGGCGCCCATTGCGGCTGACTGGCCGAACAGGCCATTGACGAAGTCCATGAGGCGCGTCTCGAGACGGCCCGCCCCTCGACCGGTGGTCTGCAGGTCGGTGGCCGACCACCCGGGATGGGCTGCGGTGGCCATGGCCGGTGAGCCGACGGCGTCGAGCCGCCGCTGCAACTCGGCGACGAACAACAGGTCCGCCAGCTTGGACTGCGCATAGGCCACCCACGGGTTGTAGGACCGCTCGCCGTCGAGGTCGTCGAAGCGGATCCGCCCCATCCTGTGCGCGTTGGAGCTGACCGCCACGACCCTCGCGGCCGGAGCCTCGGCCAGCAGCGGCCACAACAGCGCCGTGAACGCGAAGTGTCCGAGGTGGTTGGTCGCCAACTGGCGCTCCCAGCCGTCCTCGGTGAGCTCACGCGGCACCGCCATCACTCCGGCGTTGTTGACGAGCATGTCGACCCGCCCGAGCTCGGCCGTTGCCTTCGATGCCGCCTCGCGCACCGAGCTCTGCGACGACAGGTCCAACGCGAGCACGCTCACTCGGCCGCCGGTTGATGCTGCTTCGACCCGGCGAGCCGCGTCCGCCGCCTTTTTCATGTTGCGACAGGCCATGACCACGTCCGCGCCGGCGGCCGCCAGTCGCTCGGCCACACAGAGGCCGAGCCCTCCATTGGCGCCCGTAACCACGGCGACCTTGCCGCCCTGGTCGGGCACCCTGTACTGCGACGGATCAAGCATTCCCCACAGAGTGCCATTGATTCGGTGCACCCTCACGCCGATCGCGGTTCCCGAACACCTCAACCCGGTGGCTCCACTGGGCGACTGTTGGCCTGTGACAGCTCACGTACTCACGGTCATCGGCACGCGACCCGAAGCCATCAAGATGCTCCCCGTCGTCACCGCCCTGCGCCGCAGCGAGTTCATGGACCCCGTCGTGGTGTCCACGGGCCAGCACAGCGAGATGGTGCGCGAGATCCTCGCCATTGCCGATGTGACACCGGGCGTCGACCTGGGCTCGGCCACTGACGGTTCGCTGAACGACCTCTCCACCGCTGTGATGGGCAACCTCCAGGAGTTCTGCGAACGGCGTTACGACCACGACGGCTCGCACCGGGTGAGGGCGATGGACCTCGAGGACGTGTTCGAGCGCGGCTATCCGGCCGGTGCACTCGTGCGCGAGCCAATCGGTGAACCGGCGGCCGTCGACAGCCGCGCCGCCTGACGGGCTGCACCCGGCGTCGGGATCGAAGGCCCGTTCAGGAAGTGATGCTGCCGGACGGCTCGAGTGCCGAGAGGCTCACCCAGCCATTGCTGAAGGCCGTCACGTCGTCGACCGGATCGGCCGTGCCTGCACAGTCGACCGCGTTGAGGTCGGCACCTGTGTCCGGAGCCACCGGCACCTCGACGACTCCCTGCACCTCTCCTTGGGGACACGTCGGGGCGTTCAGGCTGCTCACGGTGGCAACGCCGAGGGTGCCGTCGCGCACGGCGTCGAGGTTCTCGTCGAGCCACGTCATCACGGCCTCCACGGAGGTCTCGAAGTCGGGTGGGTCACCGAACCCCTGGCTCGTCGCGAGCGAGGGGACCCCGAGCTGGGCCGCCTGGCGGGCGGCGCCGACGGTCCCGGAGATGTTCACCAGCGGGCCGATGTTCTGGCCGTCGTTGATGCCCGAGATGACGAGGTCGGGCTCGACCTCGAGCTCCTCGATCCCGTACAGCACCGCATCAGCCGGGAAGCCCACGACGGCCGTCGCCTCGTACCCCGAGGCAGTCAGCGCGTCGTTGGCCTCCAGCACCGCGTCCGTGGTCTTGCCACCTGAGCCGGACTGGTTCTCAGCGGGGGCGACCACCACGATCTCCACGTCATCGCGCGCTACGAGGGCTTGGACGAGCGCATCTATTCCTTCAGAACCGATGCCGTCGTCGTTGGTCACCATGACCTTGACGGGCGCTTCCGCCCCGGACTCGGCCTCTCCGGCCGCGTCACCCACAGCCGAGGTGGAGCTGGACGATGTGGCATCGCCCTCGCTTGCCTCGTCGGACGTACTGTCGTCGTTGGAACAGCCTGCGAGCAGCAGAGCCGAGAACACCACCAGGGTCGGGAACAAGAGGGCCAGGCGCTTCTTCATGGCACCCGACCGTAGCGGTACGCCGGCACAGGCGGCGCGATCTCAGCGCAGGTCGATCGCGGGGCCGTCTTCTGGGCTCCCGGAGCCAGCTGCAGCGCGGGCCTTCACCTTCTTGGAGGATGCCGAAGCACGATCTTCCAGACCACCCAGTGCCACGGTGGCGATACCGGTGACAAGGAAGGTCACCGCCAGTACGAACAACGCGCTCCAGACCGACGACAGTTCCAGGTCGGCCGCCCACTGGCGACCGATGATGGTTGCCGGCAGGTGCCACAGGTAGATCGTGAGCAGGCGCTTGTTCAGGTAGCGGATGAACGGCCCGATGCCCCGCATGTGCATGAGGGCCTCGAGTTGGTCACGCAGAAGCAGCCCGACCGCGAGCCATGCAGCACCCAGCGCGGCCATCGAGATGCCCAGTTCACTGGGCGACGTGAGCAGGTCGAGCTGGCGCAACAGGGCGACCGACACGACGGCTGCCGTGGCGCCGAGCACAGCCGTCGTCACGAGGAAGCGGCGCGAGGGCAGTCGGCAGTCGTCCTCGGCCCAGATCATCCCGGCGAGCCAGGCGAGGAGGTAGGCACCGCTAAGGGCGGTCGAGTTGACCTCCGAGAGGGTGAGCGCCACGACCATCAGCGCCGCCGCGGAGAGGGTGACCCACCGCGACCAGCGGATCAGCTTCAGGAACACACCCGACAGCGCGGTGAACAACAGGAACGTCCACACGTACCAGAGGTGGGTGGTGGTGCCCGCCATCGCACCGGTCAGCTTCATCGTGGCGGCAAACGCGAGGTACAGGCCGGTGGGCATGGCGAGGCGCTTGAAGCGTCCGATGAACACGGACTTCCAGTCGCGTGTCGCGAGGCTGCGTCCGACCAGCAGGCCGGACGCGAAGAACATCACCGGCAGCGACTCGAACCACTTCATCCACGCCCACGGCAGGGCGTGGTTGACCACGACGCGGCCGACCGCGACCGTGCGCATGACGTCGATGAATGCGAGGCGGTTCATCGCAACTACAGGGGGCATCTGGCGTTGCGTGTCCTCCTGCGGTGAGCGCGCCTGCGCGGGCGCGGAATCTTCGGGTTCGGGTGCTTCTCCGCCCCGCGTCACGTCGCCCACGTCGCCCACAGACACCTGCTCAAGGTGTCACCGCGCCACGCAGGGTGTCAACCCGCACCGGCCCCGTGAGTACCCCATCCGGGCACATCCACCCATGCCGAGCGGCCCCCTTGTGGGGTGCCGCGGGCTCACCCGGCCAGTGAACCGCCGAATATCTGCCAGGCGAGCACCGTCTTCGCTGCGAGGCTCAACACGAGGTATGCGCACTCGCCGTAGCCGTAGTCCTGCCACTTGCCCACGCCCCGGTACTGGAGCCACTGGTTGAGCCCGAAGCTGAAGAAGAACAGGAACTGGGCGACGATGATGCCGTAGACGAACCCGGGCACGACCTCTGCCCCGATCACGTTGACCACGATCGCAATCCACGGTGCGATGCCCACGACCGTTCCCATCCAGAACGGAACCATCGTGGTGCGTTCCCGCCCCGGTGGGTTCATCCTCTCCTGCACCCAGCCGAAGAGGATCATCCCGACATTGGCCCCGACGATGGCGATCACCGCCGTGATGTCGGTGACCCCGGAGAACATGCCGATCAGGATCACCATGAGGGTGGCGCTGAAGCTGTATTCGACCCAGCGGAACCGGTTGATCCCCCGCCGCAGGTCGGCCTCGTATGCACGGCGGCCCACCGTCGCCGTCAACAGGTGGTCGAGCCCGGCCATCACCAGGAACAACGCAACTGCGCCACCGATCGGCACCTCGAACAGATTGTCGGGCGCCGGGGCTGGCGAACCGGGCGCACCGACCGGAAAGGTGGATGTGATCGCGATCGTGAACCCACTGGCCAGAACGAGCACCGCGACGGCCTGGCCGATGTGCAGCACCGCCAGGCCGATGTTCCAATGGCGCAGCGATTCCAGCCGCGGTCCGTCGATGCCTGTGGCTGTCGTTTCAGGTGTCGGGGGCACGTCGATGTCTTTCTGTTGGGAGATAGCAGTCTCCGACAGATGGGCTAGGAACAGGGATCACCACCTTATGCAGACATGCGGATGAATGCGTCTATACGGGCAGTTCGACCGATTCCGTGCGGCGGGCGGGTACCCGGTCACCGGGCAGGATCACGCCGGTGACGTTGAGGGGATCAGCGCCGCTCACCTTCACGGTGCGGTTCGATGGTTCGAGCCTGCGAACGGCCTTGAGTCCTTCGAGCGCCTCGGGGTGGGCGAACTGCTCCCCGCTGAACCCGTTGACGAAACGCCCGCCGCGGATCTGACCCCGGTCCTCCATCCGTCGCAGCGCCCACTGGATGTCGCGCCAGCGCATCGCCGCACTTTCGTGGGCGGCGATGTCGTAGAACACCACGCCCCAGCGGGCCAGCAACTGCTCAGCCATCGCCTCCGCCAGCTCCTCGCGGTCGATCGCCGCATCGCCGCTGCATGCCTCCTCGCATTCCGATGCTCTGCCGACGGGGGTGTCGGCGCCGTACCAACCTCGCACCGCCAGAGGGTCGCCCACGAGCGACCAACGGCCTGCTGCCCTGCCCTTCACCCGGCCGCCCTTGCGCAGGCGGCTCATCCTGGGTGCGTTGCGGCTCTGGCGGGGCCGGCCCTCCGACAGTGCGCGGATGGCCGAGAACCCGTCGCTGGTGACCAGGCCGCGGGCGACCGCTTCCCACAGCGCCGCCTCGACCTCGGTCGGCATGCGGCCGGTGAGCTCCACCAGCTCACCCGCGAAACATGCGCCGTGTGACCGGATGGCGTCGACCACCTCGGCCACCGCTCCCCTGGATGGGGTCGGCTCGGCGTCGGGGCCCCGCGATGCTGCAAGCAGCCAGCGCAGGTCCTCGCGGTACACGAGGGAAACCGGTGTGGCCCGGGATGGCGCGCTGGCACGCTTGTCGGGGTCGGACTGGGCGGGCGGCTGGAGGCGCAGCCAGCGAAGCTCACCTTCGAGGCAGAGCTCGTCGAGCCATCGCGGGTCGTAGTCCTCGATACGCGCTGCCAGTACGTCGGGCTCCCACGCGGCGACTGCGGCGGAGGCCCCCTGCAACTGGCCGAGCACGACCGACAGCCCCGCGCGGCCACGCACCCGGCTGCCCGGCGCCACGTGCTGCCACCGCAACCAGAAGCGCACGAGCTGGTCGGGGGACACCGGTTCGATCTCGCGGCGTCGAGTGGTGCGCGAGTAGCTGTGCATACGCGTCAGCAACCGTCGCGAGCACCACTCGGGCTCGGGCAGGTCGGTGCCGGTGAAGGAGCCCTGGATCGCGAACCCGGTGCCCTCAAGTGCTGCCAGGCCGATGCTCACCGACGACGCCGCCATGCCGGTGAGCGCGGCGAGGTCGGCCACGGTGGCAGGGCTGTGCAGCTCGAGGTGGCCCCTCACCAGGTCGACCACGGCTGCGTCGGCGAGGGACGCATCCGAACCGTCCACTCCGAGCAGCGCATCAACGGCCTCGCTCGCCTCGGCGGGGTGCCAGCGCTCACCGCGGTCATCGCGCCGGGCCACCGCCCGACCGCGATCGCGGAGCTGATCGAACAACACCTGCCACTGCGGGCGGGCGCTCGTGAACACGAGCGCCGACAACAGGTCGTGAAGCTCGTCGGGACTCTCGGGGTGGGGTGCGGTCTCCTGCTGCACCCGTCGTATCGACTCGGGGAGCAGCCGGCCCAACTCCCGGGGTTCGACCGGGAGTCCCCGTTTCAGCGGAACCGCATTGGTGCGCCGGTCCACCGCTTCGCCGTCGTCGAGGAATGCATACGGCATCGCGGTGAGGATCTCGTGCGCCAGCAGCGACGGCTCTGTTGTGTCGCGGTAGTGAATCCTCACCGAGTCGCTGCCGATCAGCTCCCACAATTCGATCAGGCCGTCGACATCGAGCGCCTCGGTGAGCGTGTCGTGCACGGTCTGGCGCACGACAGGATGGTCCGGCACCTCGATCGGGCCGGTGATGTTCTCCTGGCACGCAGCCGCTCCGGGGAACAGCGCCGCCATCAGGTCATCTGACTCCATGCGCTGGATGGGTGGCGGGTTCTTCCTGCCCCCGCGGAAGCGCAGCACGATCAGCGCCCGGTTGAGGTTCCATCGCCAACGCGACTGGAACACCGGCTGGTCGAGGATCGCCTGGGTGAGTGTCTCGCGGATGTTGTGCGGGTTGATGAACCGCGGCACGTCGGACAGCGGGAAGCTGTGGTGTGGCCCCAGCGAGATGACAACCGTGTCGTCGTTGGCGGACGCCTGCAGCTCGAAGTTGAAGGTGCGGCAGAACTTCTTGCGCAGGGCGTAGCCCATGGCACGATTGATACGCCCACCCCAGGGCGAGTGGATCACGAGTTGCATACCGCCGCTCTCGTCGAAGAACCGTTCGAAGACCAGGTCCTGTTGGGTGGGCAGCAGGCCCAGCGATGCCCGCCCCGCCACCAGGTAGTCGACCACGGTCTCAGCGGCCTCCAGGTGCACTCCCGACACCTCGCGCACCCATGCGAGCGCGCCTGCCGGGTCGCCCGCGTGCAGACGGCCCTCGACACCCGCGCGCAGAGCGGACACCTCGGCTGACAGCTCGACCGTGCGCGCCGGCGCTTCGCCCAGCCAGAACGGGATCGTGGGCGGCTTGCCGCCCGCGTCGACCACACGGACCTGGCCTGCTGTGACCTGGCGTATCTGCCAGGCATGGGTGCCCAGCAAGAAGATGTCGCCGGCCATGGACTCGGTGGCCCAGTCTTCGTTGACCGTGCCGATGAAGGTCTCCTCGGGCTCGAGCACAACCCGGTAGTCACCGAGCTCGGGAATGGCCCCGCCCGAGGTGAGAGCTGCGAGACGGGCCCCCTTGCGGCCCCTGGCCTCGGCGTTGACCCCATCGTGGTGCACCCATGCGGCACGCCGACCGCGACCGGTCTGCACCCCCTTGCTGGTCAGCTCGAGCACTTCGTCGAACTGCTCGCGGGTGAGGTCGCGGTAGTGGTGTGCCCGGCGGAACAACCCGAACAGCGCGTCGGTGGACCACTGCGCGGCAGCGGTCTCGGCCACGATCTGCTGCGCGAGTATGTCCAGCGGTGCCACGGGTGGTTGCACAGAGTCGAGGCGACCGGCGCGCACAGCAGCCAGCAGCGCGGTCGACTCCACGAGCTCGTCACGCGTGAGCGGGAACAGGCGGCCGGTCGGCGTGCCGGCCCGGGTGTGGTTTGACCGGCCGACACGCTGCAGGAAAGTGGCAATGGAGCGGGGGGAGCCGATCTGGCAAACCAGTTCCACCGGTCCGATGTCGATCCCCAGCTCGAGGGAGGCGGTGGCCACAAGCGCCTTGAGTTCCCCGGCACGAAGACGGGTCTCCACCCGGTGGCGTCGCTCCCTGCTCAATGATCCGTGGTGTGCCGCCACCACATCGTCGCCAAGGCGCTCACCGAGTTGGTGGGCGAGCCGCTCGGACATCTTGCGGGTGTTGACGAACACGATCGTGGTGCGACGGTCGACAACGAGCTGTGCGATCCGGTCGAGCACGCTGTCCATCTGCGCAGCCGAGATGAGCGCCTCGAGTTCGCCGGCCGGCAACTCGAGTGCCAGGTCGAGGTGGCGTTGGTGGCCGGAATCCACGATCTCGGCGGCCGGGCGACCATCGACCGCGGTGCGGTTGCCGACGAGAAGGCCGGCCACCGTTTCGATCGGCTTCTGGGTTGCAGACAGACCCACCCGCACCGGTGACTCGTCGCAGACGTGCTCGAGGCGCTCGAGAGTCAGAGCAAGGTGGGCGCCCCGCTTGTCGCGCGCGAGGGCGTGGATCTCATCGACGATGACCGTGCCGATCCCCTTGAGGGTCGCCCTGCTCTTGGCAGCGGTGACCATCAGGTAGAGCGACTCGGGCGTGGTGACCACGAAGGTGGGCGGGTTGCGCACCATCGAGGCCCGCTCCGAGGCGGTGGTGTCCCCGGTGCGCACACCCACGGTGAGACTGGGCGCTCCGAGGCCCATGGATGTGGCGATCGACTCGATCTCCTCGAGCGGCTTGGTGAGGTTCTGCGCGATGTCCACCGCCAACGCCTTGAGCGGCGACACGTACGCGACCTGCGCTCCTGCGGTGGACCTGTCCGCCAGGTGGTCCAGGTAGAGGCCGTTGATGCACATGAGGAACCCGGCCAGCGTCTTGCCCGACCCGGTCGGTGCAGCGATCAGTGTGGACTTGCCGGCGGCGAGCAACGGCCAGCCCTGGCGCTGAGGCTCAGATGGCCCCTGGGGGAACCGGGTCTCGAACCAGCGGGCAACGGCTGGGTGCAACGCCACCCCCGGCACAAGGTCGCGCCGCAGGGTGGCACCGGAGCCCTCCACGGGATCGAAGAGCACCGGCACTCCGTGCGTGTCGGTGCATGGAGTGTCGGTGCATGGAGTGCCGGGGCACGGAGTCGGCCGGGGCTGGGTGGGTTCGGGGTGTGAATCGAGCAAGGCCATGGCGTCGTCCACAACCTACGACGACTCTGTGACAGGCGCCCCCCGACCGATGACCGCCCCGCACACGCGGCGCGCCGATGAGGCCACCGACAGCGACGGTCGGTACTCTCGGCGCTGTTGCCACGACCGTTCCGTGCGTGGACCCCCCGAAATCCCCCGGCTCGCCGCGCGGCTGTGCGTCCGAGCCCCCTACGAAAGATCCGAATGTCGATCGCGACTGCCTTGCCACGCCCCGACGCGCAACGCCTGCGCTCCGAGTGGTTCTCCAACACCCGCTCGGACCTGCTCGCAGGCCTCGTCGTAGCCCTCGCGCTGATCCCCGAGGCCATCTCCTTTTCGATCATCGCCGGGGTCGACCCGAAGGTGGGCCTGTACGCGTCGTTCTCGATCGCCATCATCATCGCCTTCGCAGGCGGTCGCAGGGCCATGATCTCCGCAGCCACGGGTGCGATGGCCCTGGTGATGGTGCCTCTCGTGCGCGATCACGGAGTCGAGTACCTGTTCGCGGCAACCATCCTCGCCGGAGCACTCCAGTTGGCCTTCGGGGCGCTCGGGGTCGGCCGCCTGATGCGGTTCATCCCCCGCTCGGTGATGACCGGATTCGTGAATTCCCTCGCCATCTTGATCTTCACGGCCCAGCTCGAGCACGTGGTGGGCGGGGGAATCGCCGTCTACGCGATGGTGGCCGTCGGCATCGCCATCATCTACCTCCTCCCCAAGGTCACATCGGCTGTTCCCTCGCCGCTCGTGGCGATCGGCGTGGTCGGCATCGGAGGCGCTGTGTTCGGCGTCGTCGTGCCGACCGTCGGCGACATGGGTGAGCTACCGGGCTCACTGCCTTCACTGGCGTTGCCCAATGTGCCGTTCTCGCTCGAGACACTTGGCATCATCCTGCCGGTCGCGTTCACGCTGGCCGTCGTGGGACTGCTCGAGTCGCTGCTCACCGCACAGCTGATGGATGACATGACCGACGAGAACTCCGACAACGACCGCGAAGCCCGCGGACAGGGCATCGCCAACGTCATCACCGGCTTTCTGGGTGGCATGGCCGGCTGCGCCATGATCGGCCAGTCGATGATCAACCACCGCAGCGGTGGCCGCACCAGGCTGTCCACACTTGCTGCCGGCGTGTTCCTGCTCGTGATGATCCTGCTGGCAGGGCCGGTGGTGGCCGCGATCCCCATGGCGGCACTCGTCGCCGTCATGGTCGTGGTCGCCGTGAGCACCTTCGACTGGAAGAGCATCACGCCGGCCACCTTGCGCCGCGCACCGCGAAGCGAGACTGCGGTGATGGTCGTCACGGTCGCCATCGTGGTGATCACCCACAACCTGGCGCTCGGCGTGCTCGCCGGCGTGTTGCTCTCCGCCGTGTTCTTCGCACGCCGCGTGGCACACCTGGTCGAGGTCACCGACATCGTCGACCCCGACGGCCCCACGCGCATCTACCACGTCACCGGCGAGTTGTTCTTCGCCTCGACCAACGAGCTCGTGCATGCATTCGACTACTTCGAGGAAACACCCGACGTGGTGATCGACCTCTCCGAGGCACACATCTGGGACAGCTCCGCGGTCGTGGTGCTCGACACGATCGTGGCCAAGTTCGCCAGACATGGCACCCACGCCGAGGTGGTGGGCCTCAACCGCGAGAGCTCGGCCATCCACGACCGCCTGTCAGGACATCTGACCAACGGTCACTGACCCCTCAGCGCTCGACCAGTATCGACGGGTCGAGCGAGTTCACGTCGGTGGCGCCGCAGAGCGCCATCGCCACCCGGAGTTCGGCCTCGATCGTGTCGAGCACGTGGGCCACGCCCTCGCGGCCACCACCGGCCACTGCCCAGGCCCATGCGCGGCCGAGCAGCACCGCCTGGGCGCCCAGTGCGAGCGCCTTCAGCACGTCGAGCCCCGACCGGATGCCTCCGTCGAACAGCACGGTGGCATCGTCGCCGACCGCGTCAACGACGGCCGGTAGCGCCTCGATGGTCGAGACGGTGTCGTCGAGTTGACGTCCGCCGTGGTTGGACACAACCACCCCGTCGACCCCGATGCCGACGGCGGTCGCGGCGTCCTCTGGATCGAGCACACCCTTGATCACCACCGGCCCGTCCCAGTGCTGGCGGACCCAGGCCAGGTCATCCCAGCTGACCGAGGCGTCGAACTGCGAGTCGACCCACCCCTTGAAGTCCTCGGGGCTGCTGGCACCCGGCACGGCATCCTCGAGGTTGCCGAATGTGAGCGGCCGCCCGCCGAGGCCCACATCCCGGACCCAGCCCACGTGGCGGCCGAGGTCCACCGCCCTGGCGATCCGGCCCGCCGGCCCGACCGGCACGGTCATGCCGTTGCGCGCGTCGCGGTAGCGCTCCCCCACCACGGGGAAGTCGACGGTCAGCACCAGCAATTCGCAGCCGACCGCAGCGGCACGGGCCATCAGGTCCTCTGCGAAGGAGCGGTCCTTCATCACGTAGAGCTGGTACCAGAAAGGCCGGCTGGTCTCGCGGGCCACCTCCTCCATAGAACAGATCGACACGGTCGATTCACAGAACGGCACACCGAAGGCCTCGGCCGCCTGCGCGGCCTGGACCTCCGCTCGCCGCGCTAACATGCCGCCCAGCCCGACCGGGCCCAGCGCCACGGGCACCCGCAGCTGCGAGCCGAACACCTCTGTGGACGTGTTGAGCTCCGACACGTCGCGCATCACCCGCTGGCGCAGGCGGATGGATCGCAGCTGCGACTCGTTGGCCCGCATCGTGGCTTCTTCATAGGCGCCACCGTCGATGTAGTCGAACAGCTGACGCGGGAGCCGCCGCCGTGCCAGTTCACGGTGGTCACGCACGGAGGCCGCGGCAAGGCCCAGCGGTCGGTCACCGAACAGCGATATCCCTGTCGTCCGAGTCATGGGCGGAATCTAGCGACCGGCCCGTGGCAGGGTCCCCGATTTCAGGGGGCGAATGCTCCGACGGTCATCCACCAGTAAGCCCATGCGGGGGACCACACCGTGCAGTAGTGCACGCCGCGGAAGCTCTCCGGCAGCACGAAGT
The DNA here is from genome assembly GCA_024222295.1 of Actinomycetes bacterium. Classification (NCBI taxonomy): domain Bacteria; kingdom Bacillati; phylum Actinomycetota; class Actinomycetes; species Actinomycetes bacterium. The sequence goes on along the minus strand of JAAEPF010000024.1, from coordinate 356,969 downwards.
AGTTGGGGTCCGTCCAGTCGACACGCAGCGCCGCTGCGGTGACCTCGAGGTCGCCGTTGACGACCTCGTCGGCGAACGGAGCCAGCCAGACCGGGCCTGCAGGGGCGAGCAGGTCGGGCTCCAGGCTGACCTGGCGACCCGTCGCGTCGTAGGCGTCGCGCTCGGCCTGGGTCATCTCGGCGCGGGCGGCGGCGATCGACCCGGCTGTGAGCGTCGAGCACTCCAGGTCGGGGGAGGTCACGATGCCGAGCGAGTCGAGCTTGTCGGAGCTCGAGGTCTTGCAGCTGATGCGGTGGCTGATCGCCACCGTCTCACCTGCGGCGGTCGTGGCCATGTCGGGGTCGCTCCATCCATGTACCCCGAGTGGCCCGTAGTCGACCTTCGATGCCACAAAGGCGTCGCGGTCGGTGTGGTTGGTCTCCACGACGGTCGGCAGGGCAACTTCGTCGACACCCACGAGGCTGCGCTGGGCGTCCGTGCAGAAGTCGGCCTCCAGCGCCGTGAGCGCATCCAGCGCCGGCACGAGGCCATCGGCCTGGAGCGTGTCGGTACGCCAGTTGAGCTGGGTGCCCGAGTCACTTGCGACTGCCTGGGCGTCACCGTCGCCGTTGAAGTCGATCGACACCTGGGTGTGCGTGATGGTCTCGTCCACGCCTGCGCCGGCGTCGGTCACCTGCACCGTGCCGTCATAGGCGGAACCGGTTCGTGTCAGGTCGAAGGTCGCAGTGGCCGGCCCGCCGGAGCCGGTGAACTCGACCGTGCCCGACAGGGTCTCCACCTCGGCACCGTTCCACCGGCTGACGAGGCGCCCCGAGTCGACGATGGCGGTCACCGAGTACGCGGCACCGCCGGCGAGGGTGACCGACACCCGCCGTTGGCCGACATGGCCCTCGGCCGCCGGTGGCGGTGGGTCTGTCGGCACCTCGGGCGCACAGGCGGTGCCGAGCAGTGTTGCGACGGCAGCCGCGGCAGTGGCCACGAGAGCTCCGCGCAGCCGCCCTCGGCTCGATCCAGTCATCCCAGGTCGCCCAGTCATCTCGCCCTCGCATCCCCAATCGAACCGCGCCGCTCAGCGCTGCCGTGACCACAGAAAGTACCGGAACACCGTTCCGGCGCGCCAGCGGGGCACCGACCTACGCGAGGATGCGTTGAGCACTCCAGGGGGACCCATGTCAAGAGGTGACGACACAGACCGCCAGGAGCCCATCAGGGTCATCCAGTGGTACACGGGCGACATCGCCTGCCACCAGATCCGCACGATCTCACAGTGCCCCTGGCTCGAGCTCGTCGGTGCCGTGGTGCACCACGAGGAGAAGGCCGGGCTCGACGCCGGGGAGATCGCGGGGATCGATCCGATCGGCGTGGTCGCCACCACCGACGGCGCCGAAGCCCTCGCCCTCGATGCCGACGTGGTGCTCTACAACCCGCCGATGGAACGCTACGACGAGGTCATCACGATGCTGGATGCGGGAAAGGACGTGATCAGCATCATGGCGGGTTGGCACCCCGACAAGCGCTCGAGCCACCCCGAACTGGTGAGGGCATGCCATGACGGGAAAGCCTCGTTGTACGGCACGGGCCTCAACCCAGGCTTCAGCTACGAGCTCGCGCTGCTTGCGTCATCGATCTGTTCCGAGATCGACTCCGTGCACATCAGGACCTGTGAGCCCCAGGACACACTCAGCGCGGTGTTCCTCGAGATGTTCGGCTTCGGCCGCACCGAGGACGAACTCTCAGAGGGACCGAGCGGCGTCTACTCGGTGTTCGCCCGCACGCTGCACGAGATCACCGACCTGCTGTGCGAGGAACTCGGGCTCGCCCACGACGACACTTCGTTCACCTACGAGTTCGAGCCGGCCACGAAGGACTACGACGGCAAGATCGAGGTGCGCAAGGGCACGATGGCCGGACTCCTGCTCACTGCCTCCACCACCGACCGCGGTCGCCCCGTGGCATCGATGGAGATCCGATTCCTCCTCGGCACCGACTACGTGCGCGACTCATGGCTGGCCGACGGCCCCCGCCACGGCTGGATCGACGTGGATGTGCGCGGCGTACCGGGCAGCCGGATCACCCACGAGCTGTACGACTCCCCCGGTTTCACAGGTGCATGGGCCACAGGAACCAAGGCCCTCAACGCGATCCCGTCGGTGGTGGCTGCTCAGCCGGGAATCCTCTCGCCCACGGACCTGCCGATGCCGAAGATGCTCGCCCTGTGACCTTTTGACCGCATCTGGGGCCACCCACCGCACACTGGAAACATGACCGGCGCCGGCGAGACCCCGACCCAGCCGGACGCCCGTGGTTCCGGATGGGAGCGCAAGGCGTTGCCGGTGGCGATCGTGCTCGCCGCCGTGGGCTTTGGCCTCGCCGCCTTCATGTTCTTCACAGACGATGACTCGCCCGCCGAGTCAGCGGCGACGACCAGTCCCACGACAACCACCGCGGGCATCAGCAGCTCCACAACGGCCAACGGGCCCTCGAGCAGCGAGGCCCCACCGGCCACAGACCCGCTGCCCACCAGCGCCGCGCCCGCCGCCACCTCGAGCCTCATCGCCTTCGAGGGCATCGGAGGCATGGGTCCCGGTGACGGCTTGTCCGAGTCCGAGGTGGACAGCGAGTTCCCACCATGTGGCTACTGGGACTTCGGCAACATCTTCGGCACAGCCACCCTCACCGGTGGCTCGTGGGAGGTCGTCGACGTGAGAACCCGCTCCAGTGCATACCGGTCACCCTCCGCGATCGGGGTGGGCACGGACCTGGCCACGCTGGAGCGCGTCTACGGCAGCGACCTCGTGGTCGACCGCGCCGATGGTTGGGATGCACCGACCGCTGGCTTGCTGGGCTCATACTCCGACGTCGCGGCGATCCGCGACGACAGCCGTGCCATCACCTACACACTCACCGACGACCTGGTCAGCGAAGTGAAGGTCGGCTCGGCCGAGTTCTGGGGAGACGACGAGGGCTGCGTCTAGTAGCGCAATCCCCGACGAGCTTCGCTCAGAGAATCCCGAGGCCGACCAGCTCGGCCTGGAGGTAGGCGGCGAACTGGGTGAAGTCCAGCGGATGCAGGCCGTCGACCGACTGGCCCCAGTAGGCCTCCGGCACCAGGATGTCAGCCGCGAGGTTGAGCTCCGCCACCTGGGACACCGATGGATCTCCTCTCCCGTCGCCACCCCGGCGCGGATTCTCGATCCCCGTGCGCAGGGAATTCTCCCCGGTGCCGTCCGGCCGATCGCGTGTGGTGTTACGTCGACCGGACGGCCCGGAGGCTCCGGCTGGCCCCTCCTCGCCGGAGGATGGGAGCACACCGACGGGGAAAGCCAGCGTGCTGGTGCCATCACCGCGCCATCGCGCTCCGATGGCAACGAAATTCACGACCGAATCGCGACCGAATCGGCCGAATCGGCCGAATACGGCCGGAGGTGAGCCCCAGGATGCTGTGCCTGCGAGCTCGAGCGCCAACCGGCCGAACGGATCCTCCGCCAGCCCTACGGCCACCGGTGCGGCGGCTCGGCCGGGCACTGCGTCCTGCCGCGCAGGCGCCCACCGTTGGCGCGATCCCCTCAGTTCTGCGTCGCACGAAGCCTGACTGCCTGGGTGTGGTGCCCGGGGTGAGATTCGAACTCACACGACCCCTGTGGGGGTCCGAGGGGTTTAAGCCCTCTGCGCCTGCCAGTTACGCCACCCGGGCGGGTCGGAAATCCTGGCCCCATCCTGTCAGCAACTACGGGCAGAGCCACGACCTTCCGCGTCGTGGAGCCGATGGGTCGCAATGGCCGTGGAGCGCGTGGACCGAGGCACCGACAGGAGTGCCGGCAGATGCAACTGAAGGTCAATCGGTCAGGCCACCCTCTCGGAGCCGGGAGCATCGCCACCTGCGGGCTCGTCGCGGTCACCCACGGTGTCGACCCGGGCCATGCGCTGCGGTGAGCCACCGGTGCCCTGCAGCGCGGACCATGCGGCGTGCCGGAAGCGATCGGCGCGGTCACGCGGAAGGTCGTTGGCCACCACCACGGCCTCGATCACGTCGGATTGGATGGCGGCAAGCGGGCGGCCCGTCCGGCGGATGGCGACCACGGGCGACCTGGCGGAGCGCCACCGGATCGTCCGGTCGACATCCTCAACACGAGGCGGGGAACGAAACACCGGCACCACCAGCCTTCCCCTGCGCGACAGGGCCACGACAGTGCGCACGGTTTCGGAGAACTCCAGTGCCGTGGCGGCAGTGGCCCGGCGGTGGCTATTGGATGGATCCCTTGTGACGACGGTGAGCTGCGGCCTCGACATGGGCCAATCGTCGCATCCCCCTGTGACAGCGCCTTCTGGCGGCGCAAGCCCCATGCGACCTGAGCGTCATTCAGATGACACTGGGACATCATCCCATCGCAATGTTTGTAACAAATCCGCAATATTATCGGATGTATCCGAACAGGACTCACCGCAGCAGGTTTCGTGGTCCCGCCCTCCTCGTCGCCGCCATGGTCACACTCAGCACCGCAGCATGCGGCGCGCCCCCCGCCTCCAAGCCGGTCATGGGCCAGTCCGCCGTGTCCGCCGCCGACATGGCCACCTGGTTCCACACGAAGGGCTCCGGAGGCTCTGCATCGGTTCCGGTTGAACAGCTCGCCGCCATGTTCATCGAGGAAGGAAACGCCGAAGGCGTCGCCGGCGACCTCGCGTTCGTGCAGGCAATGGTCGAGACCGGCTGGCTCCGCTTCTCCGCGCGCATGCCGATGCACCACAACAACTTCTCGGGAATCGGAGCAGTCGACGGCGGAGGCTCATCTGCAGCATTCCCCCACGCACGCGCCGGGGTACGTGCCCAGATCCAGCACCTGCGGGCCTACGCCGACCCCAGCGTGACCGGACAGACCCTGAGCAACCCGCTGGTCGATCCGCGCTTCGATCTCGTCAACAAGGGTTCTGCCGCCAGCTGGGGCAACTTCGGCAACGGGATCTGGGCGACCGACCCCGGATACTCGTCGAAGATCCATCGTCTCCACGACGAGCTGGTCGCCTTCGCTGCCGCACCCTGAGCGCGCCGCCCCGGCGTCAGACCCGACGCGCACCGGCATGCTGACACCCGGCCCGCACGGACCTAGGCTGCGGTCATGGCCGCCGATTCAGGGGCCCCGCCCCCCGAAACACCAGATGAGGCGCACGCGCCCGACCAGGGCCGACCCGCAGCTGCGGGTCGAGCTGTCCAGCTGGACGCCGACGCCCCCAAGCGCGGTGGCGAACTGATCCTCGTGCCCCGCGAGGAAGAGCCCGGGCCCGCCGACGATCCAAGGCTGTCCGATGTCGACGAATGGGGTCGTTCCGAGAGCATGCGCGCCATCGCCAGGCGCATGTACGACCCGCTGTACCGCAAGTGGTTCCGCGCAGACTGGCACGGCCTCGAGAAGATTCCCACCGACGGCGGGGCGTTGCTCGTGGCCAACCATGCGGGCGCCATCCCCGCAGACGCACCGGTGATCATGCACGGCATCGAGACCGAGCTCGAGCGCCCGGTCTACGGGCTCGCCGACAACTACTTCCGCTCCATGCCAGTGATCGGCACCCTGTGGTCGCGCCTCGGTGGGCTGCCCGCCCACCCGGACAACGCCTACCGCCTGCTGAAGGACCAGGACCAGCTCGTGCTCGTGTTCCCCGAGGGCTCCAAAGGCCCCGCCAAGACCTTCGACGAGCGCTACCAGCTACGTCGGTTCGGCCGCGGTGGCTTCGTGGAGATCGCCATGCGCGCCGGAGTCCCGGTGGTGCCCATCGCGGTGGTCGGCTCCGAGGAGGCCATGCCGACCCTGGCGCACATCCCGGGCCTGGCCAAGGTGATCGGCGCCCCCTACGCGCCGGTGACCGCCAACATGTTGGCCCTCGGCCCGCTCGGCGTGGCGGGCTACTTCCCCGCGAAGTTCACCCTCAAGGTGCTCGACCCGGTCCACTTCGACGTGCCACCCGACCAGGAGCGCTACAGCCGCTCGAGGGTGATGGAGGAGTCAGAGGCGATCCGCGACCACATCCAGTCGGCTCTGTACGAGATGCTCCGCAACCGCGAGTCGGTGTGGTTCGGATGAGCGACACCAACGGCACCGCGGCATCGAGGGGACCCAAGCGGGTTCTCGTTACCGGACTCGGCACCTTCTGGGGCGGACTGGCCGCCCAGGCGCTCGAAGCCGATCCGTCGGTCGAGGTGATCGTCGGGCTCGACACCACCGAACCCACAGTCGAGCTCGAACGCACCGAGTACGTCCGCGTCGATGCCAACTACTCCACGCTCGCCCGTATCGTGAAGGCCACCGAGGTCGACACGATCGTGCACACGTTCCTCGTGGTCGACCCCACCCTGATGTCGAAACGGGAGATGCACGAGATCAACGTGATCGGCACGATGAACCTCTTTGCGGCCGCGTCCAGCGCCGAGTCGACCGTGCGCAACGTGCTGGTCAAGTCGTCCACCGTCATCTACGGCTGCGCACCGGAGGACCCGGTGTGGTTCACCGAGACCACGCCCCGGTCACGCACCGCCAGCCGCCCGGTGGAGCGCAGCCTCGAAGCGGTCGAGGGTTACGTGAGTGACTTCGCGGAGGACAACCCGCACATCAACGTCTCGCTGCTGCGGTTCTCCAACGTGATCGGCGACGACATCGAGACCCCGCTCACCCGGGTCCTGCGACTGCCGGTGGTGCCATCCATCCTCGGGTTCGACCCGCGCTTCCAGTTCGTCCATGAAGACGACGTCGTGCGGGCGATGATCTTCGCCCTGCGCAACGAGATACCCGGCGTCTACAACGTGGCCGGCGACGGCCTGCTGCCCTGGTCCGAGGTCGCTGCGATGTGCCACAAGCGCACGGTGCCGATCCTCCCCGTGGGTACCGGCCTTCTGACCTCACCGCTGAAGCTGCTCGGGGTCGATCTGCCCCAGGAGTACCTCGACCTGCTGCGCTTCGGCCGCGGTGTCGACAACTCGAAGCTGACGGCAGCCGGGTTCGAGTACGAGTACACCTCCGCCGAGGCCGTGCGGGACTTCGTCGAGACCACCCGCCTGCGCGATGTCGTGGGCAGTTCGACGACCTACCGCTACGAACGAGACGTGGAGCAGTTCTTCCGCCACTCCCCCGCTGTCGTGCGCCCCCGCTCGGGTTCTGACTGAATCAGCTCGCGGGCCGGTCGCCTTCGCCACCGACCTCGAGCGCGAGCTCGGCCACGCGTTGGCCGATCGCATCCCACGTGTAGCGCTGCTCGAACAGTTCCGCACCGCTGTCCGCCATCTGTTGGCGCAGGGCCCCGTCGGTGAGCAACCGCAGGCAGGCATCGGCGAAGGTGCGCTCGTCGTCCGCGATCTGGCCGTGCTGTGCGTCGACCACGTCGATTCCCTCGGTGCCAACCGTGGTGGTCACCAACGGGATGTGGTGTGCAAGCGCCTCGACCACCTTGAGGCGAGTGCCAGCCCCGGCCCGGATCGGCACCACCGACACGTCGGCCCGGTCGAGTTCGGGTCGGATCTCATCGACCTCGCCAACGAGGTCGACACCGGCAACCGGCGCCACCCAGTCGACTCGTTCGGCGCCGCGACCCACGATCCGAAGCACCGCGGCGGGGAGCCTGCGCCGGATCAGCGGGAGCACCTCACGCACCATCCACTCGACCGCCTCCCTGTTGGGCTCGTAGTCGAGCGCGCCGACGAACAGCATCGTGGGTACATCGCCGCGCAGCTGGGTTCGATCGGTGTCGACCCCGCTGGGACGGTCCGCGCCGTTGGGCACCGCAACCGCGTTGTCGCACCCCGAGCGTTCGACGTCGAGCTCGGAGCACACAACCACACGGTCGACCTCCTCGGCGCAGCGGCGCTGCCCGGCGTCCCAACGACGTTCGTCGACCACATCGAGGGACCGTGATGCCATCCACCGGGCGCTGCCGCGCACTTTCTCCGCGACCGCGGACCCGGGCGCGAAGCGCGGTGGGCGCCGGCGACGCAACCTCATGTGCAGGTTCTCGAGGTTGTCGAAGTCGACGATGGACGCCGCGTGGGGGAACAGGTCGCCAACGGCGACCCAGGTGTCGAGCAGCGAATACCAGACCACGTCCGGCTCGGGGCCCCATGCGGCCAGTTCGCGGCGGGCTTCGGTCCAGTCGAAGGTGAGCAGCCTCCGCGGGGCGTCGGAACGGACCCATGTGCGCATCCACTCGCCGGAGGGGAGATGCACCGTCGGGGAAGTGACCACTTCACCTAGCCCGTCGATCGGAGGGGGCTGCGATGGTGCACCGTCGACGGGAGCGAGAGAGAAGAGGTCCACCGTGCCCGCCGATGCGAGGCCGCCCAGCATGTGTTCCAGGCGCTGCCGGTAACCGTCGACAGCGGGCCATGGGTACAGTTCGGCGACCGCGAGGATTCTCACGGCGAATGACGGTACAGGAGGCCCCCAGTTGGCACACCTTCGACTCGAGCGACACGACGGCGTTGCCGTCATCACCCTCGACGATCCCGCTCGGCGCAACGCCCTGTCGCTCGGCCTGTGCGCGGAGCTTGTCGACACCATGGCGGTGCTGGAGGCCGACGAGGATGTGACAGTCGTAGTGGTCACCGGTGCGGGCAAGGCGTTCTGTGCGGGCGCGGACCTCACCCAACTGGGTGACTCGCGCGAGGAAGGCCTGCGCTCGATCTACGACGGCTTCCTCGCCGTCGCCGCCAGCCGCCTTCCAACCATCGCGGCGGTCAACGGACCAGCTGTGGGCGCCGGACTCAACCTCGCCCTCGCATGCGATCTGCGCATCGCCGGTACCGACGCCCGCTTCGACTGCCGCTTCCTCGACCTCGGCATCCACCCTGGCGGCGGCCACACCTGGATGCTCCGGCGGATCGTCGGGCCACAGACCGCGGCAGCGATGGTGCTGTTCGGCCAGATCCTCGGCGCCGAGGAAGCCGTCGAGGCGGGCCTGGCATGGGAGGCGGCGCCCGCCGAGTCCCTGATGGAGCGTGCGCTCATGGTCGCGGCCCGGGCCACGTCCACACCGAGGAAACTGATCGTCGACACCAAGGCCACGCTGTGCGAGGTGGCCGACATCGATCGGCACACAGATGCAGTGGACCATGAGCTTGCCAAGCAGGTCACGTCGATGGACACACCCGAGTTCTCCCAGCGACTCGCCGACCTGCGAGCCCGCATAAACGCGGACTGAGCTCAACCCAGCCAGCCGGCGACCATCGCCTCGCCGTGTTCGGCCCACTCCTCGGAGGTGACGGCGTAGCGGATGTGGTCCTCCCACACGCCGTTGATCTGCAGGTAGCGAAGCGCCACGCCTTCGTCGCGCAGGCCCAGCTTCTCGACCACGCGCCGGCTGGCCATGTTGCGCGGCACGATCGCGATCTGCACCCGGTGCAGGTGCAGTTGCTCGAACGCGAACTGCAGCACGGCCACCACCGCCTCGGGCATGTAGCCCTGCCCTGCCACGGCTTCGTCGATCCAGTAGCCGACGTAGGCATTTTGGCGGGCCCCCCGGTGGATCGTGTTGAGGTTGACCTCACCGCGGAAGCCTCCATCCACGAAGATGCCGAAGCCGAACCCCGTGCCCAGCTGGATCTCGCGCAGCCGCACCGAGCAGCGGGAGGCGAACGCGTTGCGATCCTCCACGGTGTCGGGCTGGCCGGGGGACGGCCGTGGTTCCCACTGGGTGAGCCAGTCGGCGCAGCGGCGGCGCACCTCGCGCCACTGTTCGAAGTCCGAGGCTGCCAGCGGCCGGAGCACAACTCGGCCCCCCCGGATTGTGACCGGCTCGGTCGGGGGAGATGTCGGCTGGGACCGGCGGCGCAGGGGCATCAGTGCCGCCGGCCGTCGACCTGTGACAGCACGAGGCCATCGAGGATGTCCGACTCGGACACGACACAGCTGTCGAACCCCCAGTTGCGCATGATCCCCACGAGTACGCACATTCCGCCAACGATCACATCCGCACGCTGTCGTTCCAAGCCCGGGTTGTGGACCCGGTCTGCCAGCGGCTCCGTGGCAACGGTGCGGAACACGTCCTCGGCTGCCGCCTTGGTCAGCTCGAAGTGGTGCACCTCGTCGGGGTCGTACTCGGCCAGCCCGATCTCGATCGCAGCCGCATTCGTGATCGTTCCCGCCAGCCCGACCAGGCGGTTGGCAGCGGTGACCATCGGGTTCTCGCGAAGCACGCCGTCGAGGTAGTACTCGACTTCGGCCAGGCAGTTGGACAGTTCCTCAGGACGTGGCGGATCGCCATGCAGGTACTTCTCGGTCAGACGCACGCAGCCCATCTGCACCGAGGCTGCGGCTTCGACCCGGTCCGAACCCAGCGCGAACTCAGTGGAGCCACCCCCGATGTCGACGACCAGCCACGGGCCGTCGACCGGGTCGAGTCCGGTCGTTGCCCCGAAGAACGAGAGCTCTGCCTCCTCCTCACCGCTCAGGAGCTCCACATCCACACCGAGCAGTTCACGGGCCGGGCCGAGGAATTCGTCACGGTTCGTGGCGTCGCGGCACGCAGACGTGGCGGCGATGCGCACGCCCTGCACACCGTGGTGGTCGATCCGTTCCTTGTAGTCGGCGAGCACCTCGAGCGTGCGGGCCACGGATTCACCGGCCAGTTCTCCCGTGGCGTCCACGCCCTTGCCCAGCCGGGTCACCTCCATCTGCCGCTCGAGGGCATTGGAGCCGTCGGACACGAGCAGCCGCGTCGAGTTGGTACCGCAGTCCACGGCTGCCCACAGCGGCTCAGTCACGGTCTGCGCCTCCAAGGTCGAGCTGATGCTGCACCCAGCGCCCGACTGGATCATCGCCCCCGGCCAGGTGGTGCGCGTAGTGGGCGTGGAGGCACTTGACGCCCTGGCGGGTGCCTCCCACGCCTCCGACCGGCCTCGGGCCGTTCCAGTCGGCGGGTATGTGTGCGTCGCGTTCCACGCGGTACAGGTCATGGGTCCGCGCGATTGCTTCCAGTCCGACCTCCGCCTCGGAACGCCGCACACCACCCTCGGCCTCGATCGTGCCTATGCGACGGTTGAGCTCGCGGTCCACCAGGTAGAAGCGGGTAGGCATCGGGGTGCCGTCGTCGAGCAACGGATGGTTGCGTATGACCACGGGCATACCTTGGTCGTTGCGAACCACGACCTCGAAACCGGCCCTCGGCTCGCGGCCGAGCAACTCCGTGACCGCAGCAACGTCCTCCGCTCTGCTGCGCTGTGTGCTGCCGCCCACGTCGATGCCGCTCAGCGGCGGCGGCGGCGCATGATGAACCTGACCAGAAGCACCGCCACCACCGCCGCGATGACCGCGGGGATCAGGCGCTGCGCAGCCGGGGCACCAGCCGTTCCGAGCAGGTCGATCGGCTCGGGATCCGCCCCAACCGGCGGGTCGCGGTCCGGCTCCGTGCCATTGGACTGCCCGGAACCGGAGTCCTTTCGCGACTGGTCGCTCTGGCCGGAACCTCCTGGAGTGCCGGCGGGTGAGTCCTCACCGGCTGCATCATCGGGGGCCGCCAGCACTGTGGAGGCGAGGTTGTCGGCGAACTGTTCCATCAGCTTGGAGGAAACGTCGGCCATCACTCCACGCCCGAACTGGGCAACCTTGCCCGTGACCGTGAGGTCGGTGTCGACCACCACCTCGGTCTGCTCGCCACGCTCCTGGAGCGTGGCTGTGATCAGCGCAGTCGCGTTGCCCTGGCCGCGTGTCTCGCGACCTTCGGCGCGCAACACGATCCGGTGATCGGTCGCGTTCTGTTCCACGAATGTGGCCATGCCCTTGTACTGGGCGACGATCGGGCCCACCTTCACCTTCACGATGCCCAGGTATTCCTCGCCGTCGACCTCCTTGAGCTGCGCTCCCGGCAGGCAGGGCGCTATGGCGGGCACGTCAGTGAGGACCTGCCAGGCCCGGTCGAGGCCAACATCCACTGTGAACGAGTTCCTGAGCTGCACCATCTACCTCCGAGCGCACGACTCTACCGGGGGATGCTCCGACCCGCCGCGGTGGCCGGGTGATTGGACGGTGCCGGGCTCAGTAGCGCTCGTAGTCGACCGCGAGCAGGTCGGCCCAGAGCTGGGCCGTGCGGTCGGGCACCCAGATCAGCGGAACGATGGTGTCCCTGACACTGGTGACGAGAGACCGGCCCCGCATCACGACGGGTTCGTCGATGTCGGGCGCCGCTATCACCAACGACCTGCCGAGCAGGCCGCTCATCCGCGGCACGGAGAGAACGGCTGCGGGGTCGACATTGACGAGCCGGAAGGGGCGCCCGAAGACCTTCAGGCGCAAGTGGCGGCCGTCCCAGTCGTGTTCGACCACCAGCGTGGCGACGGCCCAGATCCAGAGGAACACCGCCAACCCGAGAGACACTGGCTGGGCGATCCCGGACATGAACACCAGTGCACCCACCAGGAACAGGGGAATCGCCACCACGAATCGCTCGAAGGCACTGCGTGGAAGCTCGATCGAAGCCGTTGCAGCCCAGACGGGCACGTCGGCAGGGCCATGGTCGCCGGAGCCGCCCACGAGCGCGGCAAGGTCGGTCGGATCGCCGAGGTGCCTCGGCGGACCGTGCTGCTCTGCTGCTCGGAGTGCTCGTTCAGACATGGTGGTTCCCTTCTTCCTCCAACCCCAAGCAAATATGCACTCACCCGTCGAAATCCACCACTAGGCGCAGTTGTCTCACTGATCGCCGGTCGGTCCCGCCTCGGAGCGAAGGTCATCCACGGTGTCCACGTCACGACTGTCGCCGTCGACGGGCACCTCGACCACCAGGTCGGGCCGGCGCCGCATCAGGGCCCTGGCGCCCTCATCACCCGCCGCGGGCAGCTCCGGCCACAACTCACGTGCGATACGGACCGGCGGGCGCCGGTGGCCGCCATAGGTGGCCACGCCGATCTGCGCCCCGGAGCCGGCCACGGCACGCCAGCATTCGGCCGTCACGCCCGGCATGTCACCGAGCCCCACCACGATGGCCTGAACACTCGTGGCCTCGACCGCGCCCACCGCCGCAGCCAGGGAGTGTGACTGCCCCGCCGACCAGTCCCCGGCGTGTACCTCGATTACCGAAGGCGCCAGCAAGTCACCGAGGGGCTCGGCTCCGGTCACAACGATCACGGGGCCGATGCCCGATTCGAGCGCCGCGTCGACCGCTGTGCAGATGAGCGGCCGGCCGTCGACCTCGGCGCGCAGCTTGTGGGTGGAGCCGCTGAACCGGCTCCCCGACCCGGCTGCAAGGACGACCGCTGCGACAGGCATCCCACGCGTCCCGGATCAGCCCGCAGATCCCACCAGCGGCACCGACTGGAACCCAGCGATCACCGTTGACGGGCTCCGAACGGCCTGGCCTGCTGGTTCCAGCGTCGCGTACCTCCCCACGAGGGCTTCGAGTACCAGCCGCCCCTCCATGCGGGCGAGCGCCGCGCCCACACAGAAGTGCGGCCCGAAGCCGAATGCGAGGTGGTGGTTGGGGTCGCGGTCCACGTGCAGCTCGCCTGCATCGGCGCCGAACTCCGCTTCGTCGCGGTTGGCCGAGGCCCACAACATGAGTACCGGGTCACCCGCATGCACGGCCTGGCCTCCGATCTCGACGTCGCGGGTGGCGGTGCGCATGAAGGACGCCACCGGAGTGGTCCAGCGCAGCAACTCCTCCACCGCAGACGGGATCAAAACCGGGTCCGCCACCAGCTTCGCCCACTCCTGGTGGTTCTCGGCGAGCGCCAGCAGGCCTGCAGACACGAGGTTGCGAGTGGTCTCGTTGCCCGCAACCAGCAGCTGGTTGAGCAGAATGTAGACCTCTTCGTCGTCGAGGCCGCGGTCGCACAGGTCTGCCACGAGCCCTTCGCAGGCCGCGATGTGGCGGCGCAACAGTGCCTCGAGCGCCGTCTTGAGCTCGCCACGACGCTGGTCGGACATGTCCGCCGCACCGGGGATCACTGCATCGGACCACTGCCAGAACAGAGGCCAGTCGCTCGATGGAAGGCCGAGCAGATCGCAGATGACCATCAGCGGCAGCGGGGCCGCCAAGGACTCCACCACGTCGAACGGCTTGGCGGTCGGAAGCGCCGCCACCAGGCCCGCGACGTGGTCGCTCACATCTGGCTCCAGTGCGGCGATCCGCGAGGGCCTGAACCCTTCTGCCACCGCGGTGCGCAGCCGTGTGTGCTCAGGAGGGTCGGTGTGCATCATCGTGGGCGGCGACGGGTACTCGATGCCGATCTCCATCGGCAGTATTCCGCCCTTGGAGGAGAACGTGGCCGTGTCCTTGTTGACCATGATCACGTCCGCGTAGCGGCTCAGCACCCAGATGCCGGGATCTTCGTGCCAGACCACCGGCGCCTCGGCACGCAGCCGCGCATACGCCGGGTGCGGGTCGTTGCGGGTGTCGCCGTCGAATACGGGGGCGGTCAGCTCGCGAGCCGTCGGTCGTTCACTCACGGGGCCGAATGGTAGCTATGACCGCGACGCGCAGATGGGCGATGGGCCGCCCCAAGGTCGGTCAGAGTTCCATCTCGAGCATCTGCACCTGCACGGTGTTGTCGTAGGTCCATTGGGTGCCTGCGTCGGCGAAGCCCAGGCGGCGGTGGAAGGCAAGCGACTCGGGATTGGGTGGCACCAGGTTGACCTCGGCACACAACACCGGCGAGCCGACGCTGCGACCCCAGTCCGCCACGACGCCATAGAGCATCCGGCCCAGCCCTGAGCCCTGCGACTCCGGAGCGATGGCGATTCGGTCGAGGTAGGTGAACGCACCGTGGCGCCCTGCGAACCACCGGTAGTTGGGCGAGCCGTAGTCGGCACCCTCACGTAGAACCACGGCGAAGCCCCCGAGCTCTCCGTTCGTGGTTTCCGCCACCAACGACAACGAGGCCTGCTCGACCAGGGCGCCGAGGCCGGCCGCGTCGATCGAACCGACATGGGGCACCCAGTGCTGGTTGAGTTCGAGCGCCGCTTCCAGGTCGCCCGGAGCCAGCTCGCGGACCTGCGCCGCGCTCACCCCTTGTACTGGTCCTGCAGGACGTGCTTGAGCACCTTGCCGGCAGGGTTGCGGGGTATGACGTCGATGATCTCGAGCTGCTCGGGCAGCTTCTGGGTCATGAGGCCCTCAGCCTTCAGGTGGGCGATCATGTCGTCGAACCCGATCGGCTCCGCGCCGGCGGCCGGCTGCACCACCGCACAAACCCGCTCACCCGACTCAGGGTCGGGAAGGCCGATCACGGCCACGTCGCCGATGGCATCGTGGATGTAGAGCAGGTCCTCGACCTCCTTGGCGGACACGTTCTCACCCTTGCGGATGATCACGTCCTTCACCCGGCCCGTGATGATCACGTTGCCGCGGTCATCAAGCTTGCCGAGGTCGCCGGTTCGGAAGAACCCCTCTTCGTCGAATGCGTCGGCATCGAGGCTGGAGTCGAGGTAGCCACGCATCACCTGGGGCGCCTTGGCACGGATCTCGCCTTCTTCGCCGGGTGCCGCCACGTCGCCGTCGAGGGTGACGAACTTGAGCTCGACGCCCGGCATCGGTTTGCCCTCGCTGGCAGCCAGCTCGTCATCTGAGTCCGAGAGGTCGGCCATCGTGAGGATCGGTGCCTCGGTGAGGCCGTAGCCGGACAGGATCGGAGCGTCGAACACTTCGCGCATCTCTGCCACCAGAGCAGGAGGCTTCGGGGCGCCACCGCCGGGGAACCCGCGCACGTTGGGGAACACCGGAGTCGGCTGGCTGCGCTGGTAGGCCAGGTAGGTCTGGTGGAAGATCGTGCCGGATCCGGCGAGGGTGACGCTCTCGCGTGACAGCACCTCGGGGGTGGCCACCGGGTCGAAGCCCTCCATGAGGATGTTGGAGCAACCACTCTGCAGGCTGGTGAACAGCCATGTGATCCCACCGATGTGGGTGAACGGGAAGATGAGCGCGTTGCGGTCATCCGCGATACAGCCGAGCCGCTCGCCCATGCCGTGTGCGACCGCCGCGATCGACGCGTCGGTGTGCTGTGCGCCCTTGGGGTCAGCAGTGGTGCCCGAGGTGTAGAACAGCCAGCGCACCGGCTGGTTGTCGGCGTCCAGCGCGACCTCGATCGGGGGCAGCGAGGCCGGGTCACCCTGGGGAAGCGCCCTGTCGGCGACCAGCACCCGCATCGACCCGTCGTTGGACTCCGAGATGGACGTGGCCATGGCCTCGAAGTCGAACTCCTTCCACACCGACGGCACGATCATCAGCGACGACCCTGCCTGGTTGGTGACGAAGCCGACCTCGCGCTCGCGGTAGATCGGCAGCATCGGGTTCTGCACCGCTCCGATGCGGCTCAGTGCTCCCACGAGAACCAGTGACTCGATCCAAGTCGGCAGCTGCCAGGACACGACGTCACCGGACTTCACACCCTGGGCGGCAAGGCCCGCCGCTGCGCGCTCGGCCTCTGCCCAGTACTCCGCGAACGTGATCGTGCGCATGTCCTCGTCGACTGCCATCAGGGCATCCGGCGTGGCATCGACCCGCTTGTCCAGCAACTCCCAGAGGGTCCGCCCCTGCAGCATCGGTGTGCTCCCAACTGCCGCCGTGGTTGGTGGCGGCCTCTATGACCTGACGAGGCGTCAGCCTAGGTGGCCGCCGCCGTGCGTGCCTGCTCGCAGTGAGTGATGTGCAACGGGTCGGGTCGGCTCAGCCGATCTCGCCCAGCGCCACTGAATTCCCCGCCTGTGCCAGCACCACGCGACGACCGCCGACCGCTTCCTCGAGTGGCACCGTCACGGTGACGAGCTCGGCCTCCGGCTCGCACGCAAGCCCGAACGAGGCGCCGATCACGATCGGGCGCACGTTGATCTCGAAGGGATCCTCGGACACCTCGAGAAGCGCGGGAACAGAGTCGTTCGACACTGCGCAGAACATGGTCACCGTGATCGACTGGCGGTCTTCGGACACCACGAGGTCGCTCTCGGCCACGACCGAGGAAGTCGGTGCCTCCAGCAAAGCGTCGGGAATCTCGAACAGGTAGCTCCACTGGCCGTCGCCGACCTCCAGAACCTCCGAAACTCCCTCCGGCGCCGGGTTGCCATCGAGCATCGTGACCTCGGTGGACTCGCTGGGCGGCGTGGTGGGGTCGGGACCGGCCTTCTGGTCGGAGCTGACCTCCTCGGTCGGCTCGCGGTCGTGCGTGCCATACGCGATCACCGCGTAGGTGCCCACCGCGATCATGGCGATGAACAGGAGCGCGAAGCCCCAGATCGTGTAGGTCTTCCTCTGGTCCTCGCCGTCGGCCGCCATGGACTCCCTAGAGTACGGCGACCGGTGCCACGGGAGTCGAAGCCGCACCTGTGAAGGGCTCAGGCACAGCCACGAGCATGAAGGCCCCGCTGCCGCGTTCCGCGCAGGCCACCGAGAGTTCCTCGAGGTTCCAGTTCTGCCCCTGGATGAGCCCCATGTCGCGCACCTGGATCAGGTGGACCGCCAGGCAGTCCAGCCAGTCCTCGCGCGACGGGGGGAACGCTTCATAGGCGTAGGAGTCGACTGCCGCGCCGGCTACGTCGTTCTCGTGCATCCAGCGCACCGAGTTCACGGACAGACCGGGCAACTTGGACTCACCCGTGCCGACGGCGTACCGCCAGCGCTTGGTGTCCTGGATCGGCACGAAGGGCTCACGGTCGTCGGCCAGGTAGTGGCGCATCTCGCCGGTGCGGATCACCACGAAGTCACCGGGGCACACCTCGACCTTCGCGAACTCGGCAGCCGCGTCGAGGTCGTCGCCGGTGATGGCATAGCCCTGGTCGACCTCGTCGAGGCCGTCGACGCCCTTGGCACGGGCGACGTCGAGCAACACACCACGGGTGGCGATGGCGGGCAGCTTCTCCGCTCCGAGCTTCCGCGCGCCGTGGAATGCGGTGATCTCATCGCTCGAGTAGCCGTTGTAGAGGAAGCCGTCGTATCCGACGTGCGACAGTGCGTCGAGGTGGGTGCCGGCGCAGGTACTCATGGTCACCACGTCGTCGGTGCCCTCCCAGATCCCCGGAGCGAAAGGGTCACGCTCGTTGATCGACGTATGGGTGAGGATCGGGTTGAAACGGCGGGCCGGCTGACCGACCTGGATGCCGTCAGAGCGCAGGTCCACCGCCAGCTTGACCCGCTGGCCGCTGCCGATCGCCTCGTTGCCCCGACGGGCGGAATCGTCGTCGAGCAGGTTGCCGCAACCCAGTTCGTCGTCGTCGCCCCATCGGCCCCAGTTGCGGACGTCCTCAGCCAGGTCGGCGAGCTCTCCCGGAAGCGGCATCAGTCGAGTACCAGCACGCCGCGGGCGAGCTTGCCGTCGTGCAGCTCGTCGAGAGCCGACTGGAATCCCTCGATCGGGTAGGTGGCGGTGACCAGCTCGTCCAGCTTGAGGCGCCCCGCTTTGTAGAGCTCGACCATCAACGGTATGTCGTAGGCCGGCCGGGCAGAGCCGTAGCGACAGCCCATGAGTGACTTGTCGTTGTACATCGTGTTGACGACGAAGCTGGCCTCGGTGCCCATCTTGGGAACTCCGACCATCACCACGCTGCCACCGAAGTCGAGCATCTCGGTGCCGGCCTTGATGAGGGCGGTGGACCCGACGCACTCGAACACGAAGTCCACGCCGTTGGGGCAGACTTCCTTGATTGCCTCGACGAGGTCGGCGCCCTCCTCGGGGCAGATGAAGTGCGTGGCGCCGAACTGGAGCGCCAGGTCTTTCTTGTTCGGGTTGGTGTCGACTGCGATGACGGGCAGCGCGTCGCTGAGGGCGAGGCCCTGGATCACGTTGAGCCCGATCCCGCCCACGCCGATCACCACTGCAGACTGGCCGTGGGTGACCTTCGCCCGGTTGATCACTGCGCCGACGCCGGTGAGGACACCGCAACCTATGAGCGATGCCGAGGGGAGGGGCACGTCGTCGGGGATCTTCACAGCCGAGGTCTCGGTAACGACTGTCTCCTCGACGAACACGGACGTGTTCGCGAACTGGAATGCCTTCTCCCCGCCGACGGTGAATGGGCGCGAAAGCTTGCCGAGCGACTGGCGGCAGAACGTGGGCTTGCCGCGGCTGCATGCGTCGCAGCGGCCGCAGTTGCCGAGCGTCGTGAGCACGACGTGGTCGCCGACCTCGAGGCTGGTCACGTCGTCGGCCTTGGCGACAACCTCGCCGGCGCCCTCGTGGCCGAGCACAACCGGTGGCGGGAACATGATCGTGCCGTCGAGCACCGACACGTCGCTGTGGCAGAGCCCGGCTGCCGCCAGCTTCACCCGCACCTCGCCGGCGCGGAGGTCACGGACCTCCACGTCGTCTCGCAGCTCGGCTTTCTCGCCGTCGAAGACGATTCCCTTCATTTCGGCCACCCCTTGTTGGTCGATCCAGTCCCGCAGTGGGACCGCACGACTCTAACGCGCCAACTAGAACGCGTTTCAGTTCGGATCGTGGAGCCGATCAGTACAGGCCGTAGTACGTCGTGGTCGTGTTCAGGTAGATCGGCGGCAGGTAGATGCTCGGCATCGGGATCGACAACGACGGTGGATTGATCGGCGTGATCTGTGGTGGGGTCTCGTACTTGGGGTCCTGCGGTGGGTCCGGCACGCCCTCGGTGATCGTTGTGGTCGTGGTCCCCCCGTCGGACGGAACCGTCGTTGTCGCTCCGGGGGTGGTTGTGGCCGAGCCGCGGGGCGTTGTGGTGGTCGTCGAGGCACCCGGCACCGTGGTGGAGGGCACCGGCGCACCGGTCGTGGGCGGAACCGTTCCCGGCACTGTCGTAGGAGGCGAGGTCGTGACAACGCTCGACGGTGTGGACACGTCGGGTGAGTCGGTGCTGTCGACCGGCAGCAACTCGCCGTTGCCGAGTCCTTCTGCGAGAACCACCGCCAGGGCAGCGGCCAGCACAGCCCCGACGGCGTACTTCCAGACCTTCCGAGGGGGCTTCGCCAACGGTGGGAACCCGCTCGAGGACCACGGCTTGCCCGAAGCGCTGGCCACGACCGCCGCGCCCTGGCCGAGTACCTCGTCGCGCACCGAGATCGGAGCCGCGAGCAGCGCCGACTGGGCAGCCTGGCTGAGTGCCGCACCCGAGAGCACTGCCTTCGGGAGCTTCGCCTTCATCTTCTGGCAGCGGTCGCAGCCATCCACGTGACGGGCGAAACGCTTGCGCCACAGCACGTCGTAGGTGCCATCCCACTTCTTGGCGACACCCTCGAGGTCGCCGCACTGGTCACGACCCGCGGAAACCACGAGCAGCGCCGACATCGAGCGCTCGAGCCGCTCCTTCATCCGGTGGGTCATCTGGTAGGCGTTGTCGACCTTCACCCCGAGGGCGTCGGCGAGATCCTCGCCGTCGAGGCCCTGGGTGAGGTTGAGCTCCAGCACCATCCGGTCCCGGTCGTCGAGACCACCCGCCGCCGCCTGCACGAGCGCAGCCAGTTCGGCCGGGTCGGCCTTCGGCAACTCGGCAGTTGCGTCGGGGCCCGCGGATTCGAACTCCGTCGGGTCCATCGAGAGTGCCTTCATGTCGTCCACCTCTTGCATGGGGCGCACCCGGGCTCGGTCCCGTGAACGCCTGTAGACCTCGTTTCGTGCAATCGCATACAGCCAGGGACGCAACTTGGCGGGATCGCGGAGCTGGTGCAACCGCTGGAAAGCGGTGAGGAACACCTGGCCACACACGTCCGCGCCCTCGTCGGCGTCACGCAGCATGTGCGTGCACATCGTGTTGATCCGATCGGCGTAGCGGTCGTACATCTCCGCCATGGCATCCGAGTCCTTGTCGAGAACCCGGGCAACGAGCGACGCGTCGTCCCCACCAACTGCGGGGAGGTCAACCATCGTGTCGTCGATGTCTGCCATGGGGAGTGCCGTCTCCTCTTCCATGCCTGTGATCGTGATCGTGGGTTCGTTCCCACCGGCTGGATCTCGGTGACCTGACCGGATGGGCCCGACCCCTTCCGAGGTGGACCCCTCCAGTGTTGCGTCCCAATGCTCGTATTGCACTGCCAATCGCGATTCCCAGGTCATGTCACACCCGGCCCTGGTGCTCACCGGTGGCCTCGTCACGGCTGCGGGCCGCGACCGAGAGCCCGGCGATCAGCACGCCCACCGCCAGCACACCGGCTCCGACCAGCGAGAGGAGCGAGTTTCCGCCCGTGAAGGCAAGGTTGTCGTCCTTGCCGGTTCGGACCTCTGATTCCTCCGCGACCTGTACCTCGATCTCCTCGAGGTCATAGACAGTCGTCGTCGTGCTGGGTGCGGTGCTGGGAGCGGTCGTGTCGGTCACGACCGTGGTCGTCGACTCGCCGGGCTCGTCGCAGATTCCGGCAGCGAAGACCTCGAAGTCCTCGCAGTCACGGTGGTCGTCGTTAGGGACCTGGCGTTCGCGCTCGGGGCAGGCGACGAGCTCGTCGGGTCCACATCCGTAGGGGTACGGGCCTTCGTAGTCCTCGTCGTAGCTTTCCTCTGCGACGATGCGGTGCCGGTCCTCGGGAACGTCGGGCTCAGAAGGGTCCCAGCAGTCGTCACAGCTGTCGGGACCCGCCTGATCACCGACGGGGTCCTTCAGAGGTGGCATCGCCGGCTGGGGGGCGCCCGGCGCGGATGGCGTGTGCTCGAGCTCGGGGAGCAGGTCGCTCACGTCTGGCAATGGCGGGATCGTGATCAGCGGTGGCGTGGTCTTCGCCGGCACCGAGCCGAGCCGGTCCGCGACGTCGTCGTCCCAGCCGTCACCGGCAGGCGCTGCAGAAGCCGCGGTGGAAGCCACAGCCCCTGCGGCCAACACGACCACCGATGCGAGCGCGAACCGCACGAACATCCCGGGCCGGACGGGCGCAGGGGCCACCGAGCGCCGCTCACTGCGGATACCGACTTGCTTGCGATTGATGCGTGATGCGTTCATTTCCGACTCCTCCAGGTGGCGACCTGTCGTCGCCTTCACCCTTCAGGAGCCAGAGCCCCGCATTTTCTGACACTTTTCTGCGAAGACGTTCCGGTGTCAGTCCTCGACCTGTGAAGAGACGGCCCGCAACAGGGCCAGGTCGTTGCGGGCGATGACGCCGTTGGACAGCGCCCAATCGAGCACCGTCTCGCGGCGCCCGTCGGCGCTGACACCCTGCGTGCCCTTCACGCCCTCCAAGCCGATGCGGTGGAGCTTGTCGCAGACCGCGTCGAGCTTCCGATTGAACTTGTTGCCCGTCCAACCAAGCCGCGATGCCAGCACGCTCGATCCTTCGATCCGGCCCGTTCGCAGCTTCGACTCATACAGGGTGACGAGCAGGAGGTGCTGTTCCGGCGACAGCGGGATCTGGCCGAAATCCACAGTCGCCGTGCCGATCATCTCGCCCGCGTTGTCCGCCTGCATCGGATCACCCCTGCGAACGCCGGTCAGCTCGTAGTTGGACGCGCCCGCGCTGAAACGGACCGCGAAGTTGCTTGCAGCGACCGGCAACTGCTGGCCGGGAGCCAGCTCCATGGTGGTGGCGGCATCGACATCCACGAGCTCGAGGCGCATGCGGGTGCCGACGTTCTGCAACCACCAGACACCCTCGCGGCGAAGGAAACGCCCCACGAGTCGGTGCATGAACTGGTTGGAGTCGATCACGAGGTCACCCGAACGGCCGAAGGTCATCTCACCGGCGTCGACCTCGATCTGCTCCCCCGCGAGCTCGACCACGAGGTCTCCCGGGTCGGCCCGCCACTCGCTCACAGTTCCAGCCCGAGCCGCGCCCACTGTTCGGGGAATCGATCGCGCAGGCCTGCTCTCTGCCAGGTCGGCAGCCACATCACGCCGGTGTGGTTCTCCGCCACCCACTGCGACGGCAGGGCCGCGTGCACATCATCGAGGTTGGACAGCATGACGAGGAACATAGATGGGTGCTCATAGGCGGCCATCCGGATGATCGGGGCGATCGCCTCGACCCACTCCCTCGCAAGGCAGCAAACAGGCCCCTGACCAGAGCGACGGCTCCCCTCTGTTCACCGAGGGTTGCGTAGAGGCGCTCGACCACTGCTCGCCGGGCCCCGATGACCTGGTGGGCGGTTGCAGAGACGTCGGTGACGGCCGGCTGATCGTCCTCGGAGCGGCTCGAGTTGGCACGATCGAGTTCTGCGCACACCTGGCGGATGGTCGGACGCGCCGATGGGTCCTTGGCCATGCACCGGCCGATCAATTCCGTGGACCACGACGGTGCATCCACGGTACCAAGGCACGGGGTCTCAGTGTGGATCCTGGCGATGGTGGTGGACGCCGGCTGGTCAGCGTCGCCGAACGGAGCCCTGCCCGTGAGACCGAAGCAGAGAGTTGCGCCCAGCCCGTACACGTCGTTCGAGGGCCCGGGACTCCGGCCTTCCAGCAGCTCGGGCGGGGCGAACGGCAGCGAGCCCTGGAGCGGGTCGATGGTGTGGCTCGCCGATCTCACCGACGCACCGAAGTCCGACAGGCGCACCGAACCGTCTCGGGCAAGCAGGACATTCGACGGCTTCACATCGCAGTGGATCACCGACTCCGAACGGGCTGCGAGGAGGGCACCGGCCAACTGACGGGCAACCTCGACCGCGCGATCCGCTCGAAGCGGGCCGCACTCCCGGACGACCTCGTCCAACGAGCCTCCCTCCGCGTCCTCCAGGACCAGGTACGGCCAACCCGAATCCGTGGTTCCCTCTCCCAGTACCGTGAGAACGTTCGAGTGCCAGCAGACGGAGGCCTGGGTTCGGGCTTCCTCCACAGCACTGCTCGTGCCATCCGTCCCGATCGCGTCGAGAGCCTTGATGACGACGGTGCGGTTGAGCCGCGCGTGCCTGGCCCTGAAAACGGTCCCGGATCCACCTCGGCTGATCTGGACCACGTCGGCGTACTCAGGTCCGAACCGGCCGCCCGCGCGGCCCACAGCAGCGTGCCCGTCTCCCATGGACAAACGATACATGTGAGGCCAATTGCGCTGAATTCTGGACCTTTTGGATGACTCAGGAAAACAGCTCACAGTGTTGGCACGCGACAGTGCCGGGCTCCCGTCGTGGGGGCCCGGCACCACCGGGGTCGGGGGAGATTCTGCTGCTAGCGGATCTCAGCCCTCGGAGACCCTGGACCGGCGGGCCAGCAGCGACAGGCCGCCCACCATTCCGCCTGCGGCCACGAGGCCGGCGCCCACGAGCGGAAGCTTGCTGTCGGAACCCGTGTAGGCGAGTTCCTTGGCGTCGCTGCGCTCTTGCTGCCTTTCTTCGACCTCGACCTCTGGGTACTCGGGCTGGGTCGTCTCCGGGACAGTGGTTTCGGGCACGGTCGTGGATGTGG
Source organism: Actinomycetes bacterium (assembly GCA_024222295.1). Lineage (NCBI taxonomy): Bacteria > Bacillati > Actinomycetota > Actinomycetes > Actinomycetes bacterium. Next base: position 332,733 of record JAAEPF010000024.1, on the reverse strand, counting down.
TGCTCTCGGGGACCGTGGTGTCGGTCGTCTCGTCACCGGGGTAGTCCTCGGGGTCCTCAGGGTCGATCGGATCGGTGGGGATCTCGGGGAAGTCCGGGATGTGTGGGTCCAGCGCACCGGGGATGGTGTCGATGGTCGGCCCGTCCGGGAAGCCGGGCGCCGACGGCACCGGAATGGTCACCTCGGGCTGGATCGGCACCGGGGAGTCGGGGATGCTGGGCTCGGGGAGCGCGATGGTGACGCGCGGCATGGTGTCCACCGTGAAGTCCGGAACCACTGGCTCGAAGTCCTCGAAGTGCGGACCGGGCACATGTGGCTCGGCCGATGCAATGGCGCCCGCACCGGCAGAACCGGCGGTGGCGATGATGGCAGCGGCGGCGAGACGCCGACCGTTGCGACGGAGGAACGAGCCTCCGGTGCTGGCCTTGGTGTCGTTGTGTGCGGTGTGGTTGTTCATGTCGTTCTCCAGGTTCGGGGCGATCCGTTGTCGCCTTCGGGGTGCAAGAGACGTGGCCGACCGGATCTGACAGAAACTTCAGCGATTTCTGCAGAACTTCCGGATTTCCTTGCGCCATGGCCACGAACCCCTTTGCACGGCGGGGCTCCCTGTCCAGGAACGAACGAGAGTTCGACCTCGGGCATGGCCGGACACCCCGCGACGCAGTGCGCTCCCACGGCGAGCGGCTACAGGCCCGTCGCGGCAAGCGGTTGTCTGTGCGGCGGCGCCCCGAGGGAGTAGTTGGCGACGAGTGGCGGCCTGGATCGGGCGCGTTCAGGCCTTGGTCGGCACGCGGATCAGGATGGTCGCGATCCCGCTCGCGCCTGCGGCGACAACGACTGCTCGCAGGATCCAGTTGTCGACGATGAAGGCGCTGAGGCCCACGAACACCACGATCATCGTCACCGCCGTCACCTTGGCGGAGCGGGGCATGCCCTTGCCGTCTCGGTAGTCCCTCACCAACGGGCCCACCTTCGGCAGGCCCAACAACCAGGCTTCCAGCCGTGGACTGGAACGGGCGAAGGCCCACGCCGCAACCACGAAGAACACCGTGGATGGCAGGCCTGGTACGACGATCCCTATGCCACCGATACCCACCGCGACGAGGCCGAGGGCGATCCAGCCGGCTCGTGCGAGCCAGCCCTGCTGTTCGGCGTCAATCAGGTCGACCACACGATCGACTGCAACTCGCTGTAGGCGAGCAGCCCGTAGCTCCCGCCATCGCGGCCCACGCCTGACTGCTTGAAGCCACCGAAGGGCGCCTCGTGGTTGCGCTGGAGCGTGTTGATGCCGACGTTGCCCGACCGCAGCCGCTTGGCGATGCCCCAGGCCGCACCCGCATCAGCGGAGAACACATAGGAGTAGAGCCCATAGTCGGAGTCGTTGGCGATGGCGACCGCCTCGTCGTCATCGTCATAGGGCACGACCACGATCACGGGGCCGAAGAACTCCTCGCGCACCGGCTCCATCTCCTGGGTGCAGCCCACCATGAGGGTGGGCTCGTAGAAGAAGCCGGTGTCCATGCCGCCGTGGCCGCCGCCAACGGCGATCTCGGCGCCCTGTCCGACTCCGGTCGCCACGAGCGACTCGACATGGCCGCGCTGCTTGGCGGAGATGAGCGGCCCGACGAGCGTGTCCTTGTCGTTGGGGTCGCCCACCTTCATGAACTCGGCTGCCATCTTCAGGCCGCCGACCAGCTCGTCGTGCTTCGAGCGATGCACGATCACACGGGTGGGGGCGGTGCAGATCTGCCCCGAATGGAAGCCCCACACCGAGGCAATGCCATTGATCGCCGTCTTGAGGTCTGCGTCCTCGCGCACGATCGCGGCGCCCTTGCCGCCGAGCCCGAGCAGCAGGCGCTTGTTGGCCCCACCGGCGACGGCGCCGATGTGCTGGCCGATCACGGTCGATCCGGTGAAGGAGATCATGTCGGTGCGCGGGTGCGCCACGACGGCTTCCGACGGCGCCACCTCGGAGCCGACCACCACGTTGATGACGCCGGGCGGGAAGCCGGCCTCGTTCATCAGCTCCACCATGCGGATCACGCCGAGCGGATCCTGCGGGGCGGGCTTCACGACAACCGGGTTGCCCATGGCGAGGGCAGGGCCGATCTTGCCGGCCATGTTCACCATCGGGAAGTTGTAGGAGGTGATGCAGGCCACCACGCCGACCGGCGCACGGTTCACCGCGGCGGACACGAGCCCGCCGGGCGCCAGTGCGGTCGACGGCATCACCGAGGGGCGCAGCGGATCGATGGTGGGCTCCATCGCGCCCTCCGCGTAGCGGCGCAGGCGGGCCGCCGCCTGGGGCACCTGGATGGTGGACGTGGTGCGCAGCGTGGCGCCGGTCTCGGCCACGGTGAGCGGGATCAGTTCGTCTGCGTGCTGGTCGATCAGGTCGGCGGCCTTGTTCAGCAACTCGGCGCGCTCTTCGGACCTGGTGCGCGACCAGGAGTCCCACGCCGCTCCGGCGGCGTCCACTGCCGCCTCTGCCTGCGCGACCGAAGCTTCGGGTGCCTCGGCGATGACCTCCTCGGTCGCCGGGTTCACGATGTCGTAGGACCCCTCCCCAGGCACCTTTTCGCCGCCGATGATGAGCCCGTATTCGCGTTCGCTTTTGGCCATGGCGTGAGCCTATGGCAACTCCTGACGGGGCGTCAGATCTGGTCGGTCGACCAGGTCGTGCTGATCGAGACGACCGGGATGACGGTGACGACTTCCACTTGTTGCCGCTGCGCTCATGGAACCGGTCGGGATGGCCGGCCAGGGCACCGATGCGCCATGCTGGCATGCGCCGCCTGCGGAGGCTGCAAACGTGTTGGAGAGAGAACATGACTTCTGCGCAAGCTCCTCGACTCGTGGAGGCGGATGCGCGGTGGCCCGAGCGGTTCCGTTCGATAGCGTCCGCCGTGGGCGAGGCAATCGATGTCGCGGGTGTGCAGATCCACCACGTCGGGTCCACCTCGGTGCCGGGTACCGCTTCGAAGGACCGCGTCGACGTGCTCGTGGAGGTCCCGCTCGGCACGGAGGCAGCCGACGTGGTCGGGCCGCTCACCGCACTCGGTCTGGAGCACCTGCCGGAGATGGGGCTGTACCTGCCCGAGCGTCTGTTCTTCAGGCGCGATGGGAGCGATGCGTGCAACGTGCATGTGGAACAGGCGGGGCGGCAGGGTGCGATTCGGGATCCGCGGCTCGTGTTCCGCGATGCCTTGCGGGCCGATGATTCGTTGCGCGACGACTACGTCACCCTCAAGCGGCGCGCGGCTGTCGAGCAGGACAACAGCTTGGACTACACCGACGCCAAGACCGGATTCGTGACCGGGGTGCTGGCCCGGGCGGGTGAGGCGGGCGACCATACCGGCGTGCACGTGCGCTCGGAGGAACCCGACAGCGACGCCGCCCGAAAGCTGGTGGCGGAGTACGTGGCGTTCCTCGAGGAGCACGAGCCGCACGAGTTGGACGTGAGCACCGACGCGGCCCGCCACGGCTCGGAGTACACGCCGCCCGCCGGCACGTTCCTCGTGGCGTGGGACGACGCGACCCCTGTCGCCTCCGGCGCCGTGCGCGAACTCGAGCCCGGTGTCGCCGAACTGAAGCGCATGTGGGTGACCGACTCGCACCGCCGGCGCGGGCTCGGCGGTCGTATGCTGGCCGCCCTGGAGACCTCGGCGCGGGTCATGGGCTGTGCCACGGCCAGGCTCGACTCGATGCGGACCCTCGAGTCGGCAGTGTCGATGTACTCGGCCCACGGCTACTCCGAGATCGAGCCGTACAACTCGAATGCGGACGCCAGCATCTGGATGGAGAAGGAACTCTCGTGAAGCGAACGCCTGCGATCCCGAGAACCGCCTAGGGCTCAACAGCTCAAATGCCGGCCTCGAGGAGCGGGCCGAGCACGGCGTCCATCTGGTCGCTGGACAGCATGGAACCACCGTCGAGCACGATGTTCTGGCCGGTCAGGTAGCCGAGGGCCGGGTCGAGCAGCATGCCTACGAGCCGGGCGGTCTCCTCGGCCGTCCCCACCCGGCCGGCGGGAGTGCGCTCCTCGATGCCCGAACGCATCCCGTCATTCGAAGCCAGCACCTCGTTGAGCGGTGTGCGGATGAAGCCGGGCGACACGCAGTTCACCCGCACCTGCGGCGCCCACTCCAGTGCCGCTGAACTGGTGAGCGCCACGACGGCGGCCTTGGCAGCGGAGTAGGGCGCCTCACCGCGTGTGGGACGCACCCCGGACACGCTCGCGATGTTCACCACCGCAGCGTCATCGGTGGCGCGGAGGTACGGCGCGGCCGACCGCAGGCAGTTGTAGGTGCCGGCCACGTTGACGCGCCAGATCAGGTCGACCTCGGCGGGCGTGTAGTCCTCCAGCCGCTTCAGGTTTCCGACACCGGCATTGTTGACCAGGGCCCGCAGCTCACCACAGGACAGGTCCGCGATCGCATCGAACGCCTGCTCGACCGCCCCCGGGTCAGCGACGTCGGCGGCGACGGCGATGCCCGACACCGAATCCGCCACGGCTTCGGCCCCGTCGCTGTTGCGGTCGAGCACGACGACCTGGTGCCCGGCGCCCGCCATGTGGCGACACACCGCTTCACCGATACCCGAAGCGCCGCCTGTGACGACAACGGTACCGGGAGTCTGTTTCGTCTGGGCCATCCGGGGATGCTTGCACATGACTAACCTCCGGGTCGTGAACGAGCCGACGGACACCAACGCCCATTTCCGCAATCTGCCGATCTTCGCGGGGTGCGACGAGCAGCAGCTCTCCGAGATCGACCGCGTCGCGGATGAGGTCCATGTGGAGGCCGGCCGTACGGTTCTGCGCCAGGGCGACCTGGGCCAGGAGTTCGCACTGATCGTGTCCGGCGAGGCCGACATCGTGAAGGACGACGAGGTCGTCGCCCGCCTCGGCCCTGGTGCCTACTTCGGCGAGGTCGCGCTACTCGACTCGATCACCCGAACCGCCTCCGTGGTTGCCGCCACCGACATGGTGCTCGAGGTGATCGACCGGCGCGGATTCAACACGTTGCTGGATGACCTGCCGACCCTGTCACGGGCGATGCTCAAGGGCATGGCCCAGCGCATGGCCGACCTCGAAACTGAGAACCACGAGCTGCGTTCGCGCAGCTAGCGGGGCCCTCACTGGTTGAGCAAGGGTGCCACGTCGGCGCCGAAGCGCTCGACCTGCTCGCAGTACTCTGCCGTGCTCGAAGCCGTGAAGCGCATCTGGAGCTGGTTGATCCCCCGGCCCGCGAACGTGCGGAGGCCTTCGGCGACCTCGTCGGTGTTGGTGCCGTCCAGGTGGACGGGGGCGCAGTTGAAGCCCATGTCGAACGCGGCGGGTAGCCCCGCCTCCTCGCGCAGCTCGTGGATCCGGGCGATGGCGGCGCGGGTGCCGATCTCCGGTGGCCCCTGGGGCAGCCAGCCATCGGCGAACTGTGCCGCGCGGCGGATCGCTGCAGGGGATGAGCCACCCACCCAGATGGGCGGACCACCGGCGCGATCCGGCCGTGGAGACATGGCGACTTCGTGATGCTCACCGCCGAAGTCGACGACCGGATAGCTCTCCTCGAAGGCTGAGCGGATTACCGGAATCGCAGCCTCCAGGTCAGCACCGCGCGTCGCGTGGTCGACGCCGAGCATCTGGAACTCCGACTTGAGGTGTCCGGCACCGACGCCCAGGATGGCGCGGCCACCCGAGAGCGAGTCGAGGGTGCAGAACGCCTTGGCGGTCATAGGGGCAGGACGGTACGGCAACACGTACACGTGGCTGAGCAGGTGCACCGACTCGGTGATTCCGGCGATCCAGCCGAGCGTGGCAATCGTGTCGTACCAGGTGGCGGACATGGCCTCGTCCGCCGGGCGGGGGATCCCGACGTGATCGCAGACTGCCACATAGAAGGCGCCCGCCCGGTCGGCGGCGGCCACGATGTCGGCCAGTTCAGCAGTGCCTGCGTCGACCTCCCACGGTTGGACGTAGATGGTCGACTGGGACTGGATCGGGAGCTGGAAGCCCCACACGGTTTCCCCTTCGGGGATGATCGCTGCCATCAGTTCTCTCCGTACTTCTCCTCGAGCGCGGCTGCCTCGGATGCCCCCATGAAGTCGCTGTAGTCCTCGAAACTCGCCATGTCGGCCAGCATCGAGGTGGGGGTGCCTTCCCGCAACAGGGTCCTGTAGGTGCGCTGCAGGTTCGCCACCGTCGACAGCAGCGCCGTAATCGGGAAGATCACGATCCGGATGCCCAGGTCCGCCAGCTGGTCTGGTCGGAGTTGGGGGCCCCTACCCTCCACCCATGCGTAGACGAGCGGCCAGTCCCCCAGCTCCGCGACGACGTTGGTGATGTCGGCCTCGGTGGGCAGGCCTTCCACGAAGAGGATGTCGGCGCCGGCCTCGCCGTAGGAGCGGGCCCGGCTGATGGCCGAGTCGACCCCCTCAACCGAGACTGCGTCGGTGCGGGCGATCACCAGCACGCCGTCGTCGCTGCGTGCGTCCGCCGCGGCGCGGACCTTGGCGGCATGCTCGGCGGCCGGCACCAGTTGCTTGCCCTCGAGGTGGCCACACTTCTTGGGCATGACCTGGTCCTCGAGGTGCATGGCCGCCACCCCGGCTCGCTCATAGGCCTCGACCGTGCGGATCACGTTGAGCGGATTCCCGTAGCCGGTGTCCGCATCCGCGATGAGTGGCACGTCCACGGCGGCGGCGATGCGGCCGGCCTGGTCCGCCATCTCGGTCAGTGTGAGCAGGCCCACATCCGGCTTGCCGAGGCGCACCGCGGAGGTGCCGTTGCCGGTCATGTAGACCACCTCGAAGCCGGCGTCCGCTGCGACGCGGGCCGACAGCGGGTCGAAGCAACCCGCAGCCACCACCACCTCGCCTGTTGCGAGAAGTTCGCGCAGGCTCACTCGTCGAGGTGGCGCGACAGGTCCTCTTCGGCCGCAACCACCATGGCGGCTGCATCTACAGCGGGGTCGTGGTGGGCCACTCCGACCGTGATCGGAAAGGAGACCACCGAACCGCCGACCTCGACCGGCATCGCGAACACGCCCCGGATGCGCTCGAGGAGCACCTCCGTGTCGGCGGCCTCGACGCCGGGGCCGGCCAGGGCGAACACACCGGGCGCGAGCACGCCCAGAACGTCGTTGGAGCGCACGAGCCGGCTCAAGCGCGAACCGACTTCGCGCATCGCGGCTTCGGCGGAGGTCGGGTCCTGCCCGGCGAACGAGTCGTAGCCGTCTATGGACACGGCGAACAGAGCCGGCTTCTCGGACTCGGCGAGCATCTCGGTGAGGGTGCTGACGAGCTGGCTTCGGTCGGGCAGGCCGGTGATCGGGTCCATCTTCATTCCTTCCTCACCGTACCGCGGTCAATCGGTGCTGTTGCCCCAGATGCCGACGAAGCTCACCATCTCACCGGGGTAGCCGCCGAGATTGTGGGTCAGGGCGAGCCCACGGTCGATCGTATCGATCTGGCGGTCATCGGGTGCCTCACCGCGCAGCTGGAGCCAGCATTCGAACAACATGCGCAGCCCCGAGGCACCGACGGGATGACCGAAGGACTTGAGGCCGCCGTCGGTGTTGACCGGAAGCTCACCGTGCAGGTCGAATACGCCGGCCTCACAGTCCTGCCAGGACTCGCCTCGCTTGCTGAACCCGAGGTCCTCCATCAGGACCAGTTCCGTAGGGGTGAAGCAGTCATGCACCTCGGCCATGGCGAGCTCGGCGCGCGGGTCGGTGATGCCGGCCTGGGCGTAGGCATCGTTGGCCGCCCACTCACACTCGGGGAAGTGGGTGTAGTCGTAGTCGGGGTCGAGCAGGCCCGAGCCGTTGCCGGCCACGAAGCTGAGTGCTTTCACGTAGATCGGATTGTCGGTGTACCTGTGGGCGTCCTCGGCCCTCACGACTATTGCGCTCGCCGCCCCATCGGCGACACCGGCGCAGTCGAACACCGACAGCATCCCGGCCACAGCAGGCATCTTGCAGATGGCGTCCACGTCCATCTCACGGCGGAACTGGGCACGCGGGTTCTTGGCACCGTTGGAGTGGTTCTTCGACGCGATGCGCGCCAGCGTGCGGCGCAGCTCGTCAGGGTCGACTCCGTAGCGCTGGGCGTAGGCGGGTGCCACCAGGGAGAACATCGCGGCGGCGGTCAACGTTCGCTGGGTGCCGTCGGTGGGGATCGGGAAGGCGTTGAGGCCCTGGTACCCGGAGTCCTTCACCTTCTCGACGCCCACGGCCGCGGCCATGTCGTAGGCGCCTGAAGCAACCGCGTAACAGGCCTGCCGGAGTGCCTCGGAACCGGTCGCGCAGTAGTTCTCGACGCGGGTGACCGGCCGACCCTCGAGCTTGAGGGGTGCCGCAAGGGTGATGCCGGACATGCCCGACTGGGCGGTTCCCAGCCACCAGGCGTCGATGTCGGCCTTGGCCACACCGGCGTTGTCGAGTCCGTCTGTGACGGCGTCGACCATGAGGTCGTCGGTGCTGCGGTCCCAGTGCTCACGAAAGGGCGTGCAGCCCATCCCGATGATCGCGACCCTGTCCTTGATGCCGTGGCTTCCCATCAGTTCTGCCCCTTGCTCGTCGCCTGTGCGGGTCGTGCCTTCCAGAAGTAGTTGGCTATGCCGTCCGCGGTGTTAATTCGCCTGAAGGTCATCTCGACCGGCATGCCGATGCTCACTTGCTCGGATGTGACGTCGGTGAGTTCCACCGGCAGCCTGCCACCGCCGTCGAAGTCGCAGACCGCAAAGATGGTGGGGGGTGACGGCGAGTAGGCCAGCGAGTCGATGGTGAACGTGACAACCGACGCGGCCACGTCGGCCATCGGGGCCAGATCCATGTCGTCCACCGCGCCGCCCCTGAAGCTGACCCGGGCGGGAGGCAGGTGCATGGCGCCGGAGTCCCGGTCGACCGACCCCACGAACCCGTACTTCCAGTCGAGGCGCCGTTCGGCTGCGGAGGCGGAAATGCGTGCCGGCTCCGGGCGGTTGGGGGGCTGGGTAGGCAGCACGCCCCGCCACTGGAGGTACTTGGCGTAGGTGAGGCTGTCGTCACCGCCCTCGAGCTGCTCCGCCACAGCAGGGGTGGCGGCTGCGCCGTCTCCGGTAGCCCTGAACAGGAAGACGTCTGCCCCGTCGGCCATCGACACGAGGGCGACCACCTGGCCGGCCCCGGCCGACTCGACGAGCTGGGTGAGCATCAGAGGACCGTGCGCCGCACCGCTGAATCCGACTGAGGCTGACAGGGTGTCGGCGACGCCCACCCCGGCGGCACCGAGCTGCTTGGCCAGCTTCGCTCCGGCGCGGGCGTGAGGGCCGACGATCGCCACCGAGGTGACTTGATCGGTGTCGAGACCGCTGTCCTTCAGCGCTGCCGTCCAGGCCGCGCCGGCAAGCTCCGCGTACCGCTGCTGGCCGAAGCGTTCCTCCCACGCGTGCATGCGCAACTCGCCGGGCGCACGCCAGCGGTCGAGGAACTCGCGGGTCGCCGACGCCCCACCGAGGTACTCCGCGACCAGCGGGGCTGTCTCGGAGTCACCCACCAGCAGGGCGGCCGCGGCGTCGCCACCTTCGCGCTCCTCGGAGCTGCCCGAGGGCCCGGTGCGGACATCACCTGCGAGAACGAGAGTGGCCGGGTCGGTCGAGCGAAGGGCAGCCATGAGCGCCGCGTTGGCACCGCGGAGTCCGCCCGAAGCGTCTGCTGCGAGCACATCGGGCGCGAGTCTCAGCGCTGCATGCGCTATCGGGGCACTCGACTTCTCGGCATAGGCCGGCGAGGTGGTGGCGAACCACAGCGTGGAGGGGCTCGCCTGTGGTGCAGCGGCCAGGGCCCGGCGGCCCGCGGCGACTGCCATCGTGAGGCTGTCCTCGTCATAGGAGGCGATGGTGCGCGCACCCTTGCCCTGGTTGCCCCCGAGCACGGAGGCGACGGCGCTGGCCTGCAGGCGCCAGTGGGGCAGGTAGCCGGCGGCGGCGATGAGTCCACGGGTCATGAGGCCCAACTTACGCCAAGATCTGACGGGTCGTCAGATCGCTGGTTCCCCGAAACAGCGAAAGGCTTGACCAAAAGCTGAACCTAGTTCAGAATAAGTGGCATGGCCAACACAGGACGCAGGGCCCGCAACCGCGCGGCCCGCCACAAGCAGATCACCGAAGCAGCATCCGCAATTCTTTCAGAAGAGGGCATAGCGGCCCTCACCATGCAGGAAGTGGCAGACCGCGTCGACTGCGCCGTGGGCACGATCTACACCTACTTCAACTCCAAGTCAGCACTTCTGGCGGCGCTGCAGATGGACGCCATCCGGGTTCTGGCCGACAGCCACGAGGCCGCCGCAAGCGCGTGGGAGGAGCGCTTCGAGGCGATGGACGTGGACCCGCAGGTCGCAGCCGTCACACGCATGTTCGCCCTGACCAAACTGCTGCTGTCCTGGCCGGAACTCCAGCCGCGCGAGTTCGACTTCCTGCAGGTTCTCATCACCACCCAGGAGGAGGTCATCTCCATGGAAGACGCCGTCACCGTGATCCCCCAGGCCCTGACGCTGTTCGCCGAGGGCCGGGTGCTGATCGACGCCGCGGTCGACCTGGGCGTGTTCGACTGCGACCCCGACCGGCCCGGCGACGACGGCCGGGGCCGCACCGTTCGCTGGATGGCTGCGACCGAGGGCTCGGTGTTGGTGGCCCAGGCCGGCGCCTCCGTGGCCGACATCGACCCGGATGCCTGGAACAGGTTCAACGTCGGTCTCCGCAACGTGGCCGACCTGATGATGGCCTGGGGCGCCAGCCGCGAACTCATCGAGGCGGCCACGAGCGCCCTCGATGACCTCGAAGCAGCAGACAAGCTGCTCCCGGCAGCGATCTGAGGGACAGCTCGATGAACTGGCTCGTAGCCCTCGCGGCATTCGTCGCGGGAATCAACCTCTGGTTTCTCTTCGAGTACCTGTTGCACCGCTTCGCCATGCACGAGCTGCACGGCAAGGGGATCATGAGCCGTGAGCACCTCGAACACCACGTCGCCGCGGGCTGGAGCTTCGACTACACGCACATCCTCTCCTGGCTGGGGGTCGGGCTCGTCGGCGGGGCCGTCTGGTTCCCCGTCGGATACCTGATCGGTGGCATGTGGGTTGCGATGCCGCTCGCTCTGGGCTGGCCGGTCGGCTACGCGTTCTATGAGTACCAGCACGCCATGTGCCACCTACGCCCGCCGAAGACCCGCTACCAGCACTGGGTGCGCAAGCACCACTTCCAGCACCACTTCGGAGCACCGATGCACAACCACGGCGTGAGCGTCGGTTGGTGGGACGTCGTGTTCCGCACCAGCGACCTGCCCGGCACGGTGCGGGTGCCACGGCGCCTCGCTGCCGGGCTGGGCTGGATCATCGACGACGACGGGGAACTGCGACCCGAGTTCGCGGGTGACTACGAACTCGTGGGCAGCTACGACGTCTCCGAGCGCCAGGCCGGGATCGACCGCGCCAAGGCATTCGCCAGCCAGACTCCCGACGCCTGACAGGATGGGCCGGTGAACGCCGGCCCGGAATGGGACCCCGACGAGGGACATCCCCGCCGGAAGCTGATCCTCGCGGTCGCGTGCCTCGGGCTCGTGCTGGTCGTGCTGTCGGTCTCCAGCCTCAACATCGCGATCCCCACGATCATCGACGACCTCCAGCCGACGTCGTCCCAACTGCTCTGGATCATCGACTCGTACGCACTCGTCTTCGCCGGGATGCTCCTGCTGGCCGGCGCGATCGGTGACCGCTACGGACGAAAGGGGGCGTTCCTGTCCGGCCTCGTGGTGTTCGGCATCGGAGCGATCCTGTCCAGCTTCGCGACCGGCCCCGAGATGTTGATCCTCACCCGCGGCGTCATGGGCCTCGGCGCCGCGTTCGTGATGCCGGCGACGCTGTCGATCATCACCTCCGTCTTTCCGCCGACCGAGCGACCCAAGGCCATCGCCACCTGGGCCGGGTTCGCCGGTGCCGGAGGAGCCATCGGACCGCTGCTGAGCGGGTTCGTGCTGCAGGCGTGGCCCGGCAACTGGGAGGCAGTGTTCCTGATCAACGTGCCGTTCGTGCTGGCCACGATGGTGCTCGTGGCAGCCCTCATCCCCACGAGCCGGGACAGCCGCGAGACCCGACTCGACTGGCTGGGGGCGGCGATCTCCGTGGTGGCGCTCGGGGCGCTGCTGTTCGGCATCATCCAGGGGCCCGAGTCCGGGTGGGCTTCGGCGGTGGTGGTCGGCTCCTTCGCACTGTGCGTCGTGGCCGTGGTGGCGTTCCTCGCCTGGGAGTTGCACGTGCCCGAGCCGATGCTGGACCCGCGCTTCCTGCGCATCCCCGCGTTCACCGCCGGCTCCGGCGTGGTTACAGCAGTGTTCTTCGGCATGTTCGGGATGTTCTTCCTGCTCACCCAGTACCTGCAGTTCGTGCAGGGATACTCGGCGCTGAAAGCAGGGGCCGCCGGGCTGCCCGCGGCTGCGACGATGATCCTCGTGGCCCCGCGCTCGGCCGACCTGGCCGCCCACTTCGGAGCCCGCAGGGTGGTGGTCGGCGGAGCCGCGCTCGGAGCGGTCGGGTTCGTCGCCTTCGCCAACCTCCAGGTCGACTCCGACTACTGGCTGGTCGCCCTGGCGCTCGTGCTGGTGGCGTCCGCTGTGGCGCTGTGCACCGCGCCGGCCTCGTCCGCGATCGTGACCTCGCTACCCCTCGACAAGGCCGGTGTCGCCTCCGCGGTCAACGACACCACCCGCGAGGTCGGTGGTGCTCTCGGCATCGCGGTGCTCGGAACGATCGTCACCAGCGTCTATGTGTCCGAGGCCGAGTCCGACATCGCCGCCATGCCCACTCCCCCGCCACCGTTCGACGAGGGCTTCGAGCAGGCGAGCGAGGTCGCACTCGAGGGGATCGGCCCCGCGTTGGCGGTCGCCGAGCGGGCGCCCACCCCGGAGATGGCCGAGACGATGGTGGCCACGGCATCGAACGCGTTCGTATCGGGCATGTCCACCGCGTTCTGGTTCGCCGCCGGGGTCATGGTTCTGACCGCCATCGTTTCGGCGTTCGCCGTTCCCCGGAGGATCGAGGTTTCGAGCGGACACTGAAGTTCCGGCCGACACCGGATGTCGGGCATCCTTGGAGCATGCGCCTAGGGGAGACAGCCAATGACGACGCCGCCGGCAACGGCAAGCCGCTTGACGGCGTTCGGGTGCTTGCAGCCGAGCAGATGCAGGCGCTGCCCTTCGCCACACAGTTGCTGGCGCGGCTCGGAGCAGAGGTGGTCAAGGTGGAGCACCCGGTGGCGGGTGAGTCCGGGCGTGGAGCCGCACCCTCCATGCAGGACCCCGAGGGCCGCACCGTGGGGGCGACGTTCCTGCGCAACAACCTCAACAAGCGGTCGGTCGGGCTCGACCTGAAGAGCGAGCGGGGCAGGGAACTGTTCGTCGAGCTGGCCGGACGGTTCGACGTGGTCGGCGAGAACTTCAAGGCCGGCACGATGGACCGGCTCGGGCTCGGCTACGACGTTCTCTCGCAGCGTTGGCCGGAGCTCATCTACGTGTCCGTGTCGGGATTCGGCAATCTCGGCGACTCGCCATACCGGAGCTGGCCCGCGTACGCGATGGTGCCCGAGGCGATGTCGGGGCTGTACGAGTACTCGCGTGTCGGCGACGAGCCACCCCGGGTGATCCCCGCCGGCGCTCTGGGTGACATCTCCTCGGCGCTGTTCGCCGTGATCGGCGTGCAGGCCGCATTGCGCCACCGCGACCACACGGGCAAAGGCCAGATGGTCGACATAGCGATGCTCGACGCGATGCTCGCCATGGGCGACGTGGTCACGAACTTCTGGTCGCTCGGCGAACGCAGCTCGCTCCCGTCGGTGATCGTGGGGAGCTTCCACGCATCCGATGGATTCTTCGCCATGCAGATAGCCCGTGAGCACCAGTTCGAGGCGCTGGCGGAGCTGGTGGGTCGACCGGAGTGGCTCACCGACGAACGCCTCTCCACCCGCCGGGGCTGGGCGTCACACACCGAAGACATCGTGCGCCCGGCCGTGGAGGCATGGGCGGCCGACAAGAACCGCATCCAGGTGTGCGAGGCACTCGGCGCCGCCAACATCCCCTCGGGTCCCTGCTTCACCACACCCGAGGTGATCGACGACGAGCACGTCGCCCAGCGCAACATGCTGGTGGAGATGGAGCGCGTCGACGGGGTCCACGAACCAGTGCTGATTCCGGGCAACCCCGTGAAGATGTCGGGCGTTGCCGAAGGTCCCGAGACGCGGGTGCCCTGGGTCGGCGAGCACACAGCCGAGGTGTTGTCCGGCGAACTCGGCCTGGGTGACTCGGAGCTCGACTCGCTGCGTGCCGACGGCGTGATCAGCCCTGAGTAGTCAGGGCGGTCAGCTCAGTCCAGGACTTCCTCGGCCACTATCTGCTCGCAGCGCGATGTGTCGTTGTACGAGAGCTGGAGCGCCTTGGCACGGCGGAAGTAGAGCTGGATCTCGTACTCGAGGGTGAAGCCCACACCGCCGAAGATCTGCTGGGCCATCGCAGTGGTGTCGCGGTAGGAGTTGCAGCTGAACAGCTTCGCCATCGCTGCGTAGCGGCGGGCCGGCTCGTCGCCCTCGCGGTCGATCGCCCAGGCCGCTTCGTAGGTGATGAGCTTGGCGCCGTCGACTGCTGTCTTGGCGTCCGCCATGTAGTGCGACAGCGCCTGGAAGGCTCCGAGCGGCTTGTCGAACTGCTCGCGGTCCTTGGAGTACTGCACCGTGATCTCCAGCGCGTAGTCGCAGCCGCCGTTGGCGTACGCCGCGGCGAGGGTCATGGCGTCGACCATGGTTGCGTCCCAGGTGGCCCAGCCGGAGCCGGCGGCACCAATGCGGTCATCGGCCGAGACCGACACCCCGTCGAAGTCGACCCGGTACTGGTTGTCCGAGCTGATCGAGTGACGCTGGTCGAGTGTCACGCCCGCTGCGTCGGGGTCCACCAGGAACAGGTCCACGTCGCCCTCGCCGTCGCCGGTGCGGGCCAGCACGACGAGGCGTTCGGCTGAGGACGCGAAGCGTACGAGGGTCTTCGTGCCGCTGATCGTGAAGCCGTCACCCGATGCCTCGGCGCGCATCTGTATGCCCTTGGGGCCATGGCCGTTGTCGGGCTCGAGCCACGCTGGCACGAGGATCGACTCGCCGGAGGCGATCCCGGGTAGCCACTGCTCCTTTTGGGCGTCGCTTCCGGCACGAAGCAGCGCACCGGCTGCGAGCACCGTGCTCTCGAGGTGCGGGGTGGGGGCGAGCGCGCGGCCGAGCTCCTCGTAGAGCACCACACCGTCCACTATCGAGGACCCGGCGCCCCCGTGCTCCTCGGGGATCAACAGGCCGACCATGCCCAGCTCCGCGAGCTGGTCCCACATGCCGGTCGAGTAGCCGGTGGCGTCGTCCTCGGCCTCGCGGATGGCTTCCGTGGAGGCGTACTGGGAGCACAGGCCGCGGACCATGTCCCGCAGCATGTCCTGCTCCTCGGTGAAGTCCAGGTTCAGCATCTTCAGCTCCGTTCTGCGGGAGTCCAGTTGTCCCCGTGGCGTGCCCACGGGTTGTCGTTGTCATCGACAGGCAGTGCCACGGTGGCAGCGCAAGTCGTTGCGATCCGGTCCTCACCGGCGGTGAGGGTGATGTCGAGCGCCACCCAGCCACAGCCGGTGGAGTCGGTGCCCCTGTCGGTCACGGTGGCCCGGTAGGCCATGTCCTCGCCGGGGAACACCGAGTCGCGCATCCGGAAGGTCATCGAACGTATGCGGCCCCTGGGGCCGGTCCAGTCGGTGATGTAGCGCTCGAACCAGGCGGCCTGGTTGGGGGTGTTGAGGAAGATGTCGGCCACGCCGTTGCGCTCGGTGGCGAACTTGTAGTCGTGGTGCATGGGCCGCCAGTCGCGACTGGCGAGCGCGCCCAACACCACCGTGGTGGGAGTCACCTCGACGCACAGCTCGGGCAGTTCGTCGCCGACGGACACCGCCGACAGCAGCAGGTCGCTCACTGTTCCCCCCTGACGTAGCCAAAGCCGGTGTACGACTCGACACCCACGAGAGCGTCGTCCTGGTTTCGGTACTCGATGTCGATCACCCAGAAGCGGCCGCTTCCCAACTTGGTGGTTTTCGGTGCCGACACGGACTTGAGGACCTGCGCGTGGCTGATCACGTCACCGGGCCGCACCGGCTCGTGGAAGGTGAGGGTGTTGTCGGTCATCACGGCCTCTGGAAGGCCGAAACGCTCCTTGAGGTCGAAGTGCACCTTGAGCGCGACCTGTTCGCCGTCCGCGCCGGGCTCCCAGTAGTGCGGACGCATCCACAGCGACAGCGTGCTGGGAAGTGCGGTCATCCCATCGGTCAGCTCTTCGGCGACCGCCTCGTCCCAGTAGAGGGGATTGCCGTTCTGCGTGGCGGCCAGGGTGTTGTAGGTGTAGCCCCGCTCCACAGGGAAGGTGGCCGTGACCGGGTACTGCGGCTTGCCGATCAGCCCCGTCACGTCATCGGGCAGGTCATCGCTCATGCAACGGCTCCTTGTTCGATCAGCCTCTCGACGGCAGCCGGGTCCATTCCCGCATCCTGGAGAAGCGAGGCTGTGTCGGTGACGGTGCCGTCGCGGACTTCATAGGGGCCCTCAGGCGGGGTGGTGCCGGCCCAGATGGGTGCGGCCTGCCGGAAGGGGCCGTCGGTTTCTGACACCGCGTCGACCACCAGGGCCCGGGACAGGTACTGCGGATCTTCGGTGGCCTCGGCGACCGTGTTGACCGGAGCCACACACGTGTCGGCGGGGCCGAGCAGGTCCACCCACTCGTCACGAGGCTTCGTGGCGAACACCTTGGCCATCTCGGTGCGGATCTCGTCTTGTGAGTCGTCGTCCATCTGGGACTGCGAGTACTGGGCCAGGCCGACGAGCTCGCACAGGTTGGTCCAGAACCTCGGCTCGATGGCGCCCACGGAGATGTGCTTGCCATCGGCGCACCTGTACACCTCGTAGCAGGCGTAGCGGCCGGTGAGTATGTAGTGCCCGGGCCCGGGCTCGATGCCGGTGGCGAGGTACTCGTCCACGTAGAGCGACATCATGGCGAAGGCGCCGTCCGCGATGGACACGTCGAGGTGCTCGCCGCGGTCCTTGCGCAACAGGGCAGCCATCACGGCCATGGCGGCCTGCATTCCTCCGGCTGCAATGTCGGCGACAGTGGCACCGGGCAGCGCGGGCCGGCCGTCTTCACGGCGGCCGGTGCAGTCGAGGAAGCCGGCGGTCGCGAGGTAGTTCACGTCGTGGCCCGCCCAGTCACGGCGGGGGCCGCTCTGGCCGAAACCCGAGGTGGAGCACAGGATGATCCCCGGGTTGGTGGCCTTGAGCGCCTCGTAGCCGATGCCGAGGCGGTCGGCGACGCCGGGGCGGAAGCTCTCGATCACCACGTCCGCCTTCGAGGCGAGGGCAAGGAATGCCTGGCAGCCCTCGTCCGCTTTGAGGTCGAACAGCGCCCGCTGCATGCCACGGTTGCCCGAGTAGGCGTAGTAGGGCGGCACGATCTGCACGCCGCCCGCACGCGGAACCGCACCAACCTTGACCACGTCCGCGCCGTAGTCGGCCAGGATGCGCGAGGCGCGCGCAGCCGGGCCCACGGTGGCGAGGTCGAGGACGGTGATGCCGTCCAGGGCAGCAGGCATCAGAAGTTCTTGGGAAGCCCGAGGCCGCGGCGGGCGATGATGTTCTTCTGGATCTCCGAGGCACCTCCGCCGATCGTGTCGATCACGGTGTAGCGGTAGGTCGACTCGGCTCGCCCGGCCATCGGTGCGTCCTGTGTCCGCACACGCATCTGGGCACCGGCGCCGCCGATGTCCATGCTGGCCGAGGCGAGGCGGCGCGAGTACTCGGTAGCGAAGAGCTTGTACTCAGAGGCCGGCACAGTCGGGGGCTGGAAGTCCTCGCCGGCCTTGGCCTTCTTCTCCACCTTCACGGCCTCGGTGACGAACTTGAGTCCCATCACCCGGGCCACCTCTGCATCGGTGTGCAGGTTCGCCATCTTCGATCGCACCACCTCGTCGTCCTTGAGCGGCTCGCCGTCGCGGGTGGTGTCGGTCACGTAGTCGGTCAGCAGGTCGAGGCGCTGCTTGATCGGGGCGTAGGTGAACATCGTGAATCGCTCGAGGTCGAGCGCCTGGGAGATGTAGCGGAAGCCGTGGTTGACCTCGCCCACCACGTACTCGTCGGGCACGAACACGTTGTCGAGCCACACCTCGTTGGTGCGCTCGTCGCCCATGGTCCAGATGCCGTTGATGGTGATGCCGGGGTCGTCCATCGGGATGAGCATCAGCGTGATGCCCATGTGCTTGTTGTCGGGGTCGGTGCGCACGCCGCACCAGTACCACTCTGCGAAGTGAGCCGACGTGGTCCAGGTCTTCTGGCCGTTGAGCAGCCAGCCGGAGCGGCCGTCCTCGTCGACGTGCTGCACACCCTTCAGGCGCATCGAGGCGGCGTCGGAGCCGGCATTGGGCTCGGAGTAGCCGACGGCGAACTCAACGTCGTTGTCGAGGATCATCGGCAGGAACTTCTCCTTGAGGAAGTCCGAGCCGTGGGCGATCAGGGTCTTGCCGATGATGCCGACGCCCTTGCCGATCTGGGGGCCGCCCTTGCCGGCGAGCGCCTCGTTGAGGATGTACTCGTAGACGCCCTCGCCGTCGCTGCCGCCGTACTCCTCGGGCCAGGTCATTCCGAGCCAGCCCTTCTGGCCGAGCTTCTTCATGAAGGCGCGGCGCTCTGGCGTGTCCACGATCTGGGCCATGTTCTCCCGGGTGACATCGAAGATGTCGATCGTGTCGTTGTCGGCGATGAACGCATCAACCTCGGCCTTGAAGGCCTTGTGCTCGTCGGAGAACTCGAAATCCACGGCAACTCCTGAAATCTGACGGACCGTCAGATTCTGTACCAGGCGCCGCGGATTCGCCAGTTGGGCCGTCGGGGCCCGCTCAGG
This sequence comes from Actinomycetes bacterium, assembly GCA_024222295.1. Taxonomy (NCBI): domain Bacteria; kingdom Bacillati; phylum Actinomycetota; class Actinomycetes; species Actinomycetes bacterium. The sequence continues at coordinate 313,756 of JAAEPF010000024.1, read as the reverse complement.
CGGGTGGCTTCTCGCCCGTGAGCCCGGCGAACAGCAGGCGGGCCATCGAGGTGCGGATAGCCGCGGTGGAGGTGCCATAGGCCTCGATGCCGTACTGGTGGCCCGACACGTGGGCGAGCATGGCCACCAGAACAGCCGCGTTGGCCGTGGGGTCGAGGTCCGCGGGCAGGTGTCCTGCGGCGCGCTGCTCGCGGGCCACCTCGTCGATCGACTCGGTGAACCGGTTGAGGATCTGGGTGCGGATCTCGCGGAATCTCTGGTCGCCTTCGAGCGCCGCCAGGTCGATCACGCCCATGAGCGGCCCGTGGTCGGCCCAGAAACCCATGAACGCACCCGCCACCCGGTCACAGGTGTCGTATGCACCCTCGGGTGACCAGTCACCGTCGACGACAGGGCGGGTCAGTCGCTCGCGGCCCTCGCCGACCAGCTCGTCGGCCAGCGCCAACAGCGCCGACTCGGCATCTGGGAAGTACTGGTAGAAGGTCGCGGGTGAAGTGCCGGCACCGCGGGCGATGTCGACCACCTTGAGGTCCCGGTAACTCGTCGAGGCCAGCATCTCGAGGGTCTGTTCCAGTAGACGGGTTCGTGTGGCCTGGCCACGGCGGCCGGGCACGCGGCCGTCGACAGCCCTTGCCTCATCGACTCTCTGACTGGTCGTCATATTCGTCAGGGTAACCCTGTGGTCGCGCTGCGATGCAGCCATTGGCCGACGGCGGTCAGAACAGCCCGACCACGAGACGTACGAACAGGTACGTGCCGCCGATCAGCGCGATCCAGAACAGCGCCACTGCGCCGGTGATCGCCACCGCGGACAGCACGAACGTCCTGATCGCCGAACGCCGCGCGCCCGCGCGGTCAGCAAGGTCGCGTTCGATGAGGCGCAGGTTGCGTGTGTTGGCCTTGTAGCCCAGGTCGAAGATGGCACCCAGGAACGGAACGGCACCCACGATCGTGTCGATGCCGACGTGCACCATCATCAGCGTCAGCGTGGGCAGCGACACGCCCGCCGCAACGCCAGCCAGGACCACGACCATCGAGGCCACCAGACCGGCGGCATCTCCGACGCCGGGGATGAAGCTCACCACCCCATCGACACCGACGCGCCGACCGGGGGCCACCGGTATCGACTCGTCGAGAAGCCATGTGAGGCTACGCACCCAGTTGGGCACAGGTCGGGTGTTGGGCTTCGGGTTGCGGTGCGTGTCGACGATGTCACGCGCCATGACCGACGCGCCCGTGCCCACCTCGCCCAGGATGGAGGTGAGCTTGCGTTCCTCGATCGGCTGGTTCGGGATCGGACGTGCCTTGATCGTCCCCAGGTCGACCGGGTCTGGTTCAGTGCCCGGATCGGTCACCCAACAAGTTTGGCGCACCAGCGCCTCGCGCATCCCATGCGCGAGGCTTCGCCCATGAACGATCTCAGCGACAACCTCGAACGGACCGCAACGGCCTTTGTGGAGATGGCGCACCGGGTCGTGTGGGCATCGGTGGCGACGGTAGGGCCAGGGTCGGTCCCGCGGTCGAGGGTCCTGCATCCCATCTGGGAATGGGACGGCGCTGAACTCGTCGGCTGGATCGCCACGGCGCAGACACCACTGAAGCTCTCGCACCTCGACAACTCGCCCTGGCTGTCCGCCAACTACTGGGCGCAGGACCACGACACATGCACCGCGGAGTGCCTGGGCACCTGGCACACGGACATGGCGACCCGCGAGCGGGTCTGGGACCTCTTCGTGAACGGACCCGACCCGGTGGGATACGACCCATCGATCATCCCCGGGTGGGATTCACCGGAATCGCCGGGCTTCTCCGTGCTCAGGCTCGACCCGTGGCGGCTGCGGGTGTTCCCCGGAGCCGTGCTGCTCGGTGGCGATGGAGAGGTGCTCACATGGTCGAGGCCGCGCCAGGAGTTGACCCGGTAGGCAAGATGGGTTGCAGCCCCCGCGTGCGCAGCCATAGGTTTCACAGCCGTGGTGCTCGCACCACCGGTGTTGTCAAGGGCTGGGAGACATCGACCACGGGACATCCACGAAGGCTGTACAGGTGGATCGCACTTGCAGCCGTGCTCGCCGTCAGCATGCTCGGAGCATCCTGTTCTCCGCAGCTGCCGATCAAGAACGCCCAGCCGACTCTGCCGACGACGCTCGAGGTCGACCCCGCCGCCGACCACTTCATCTTCTCCACCGTGCTCGAGGGATTCGACACACCGACGAACGTTGCATTCGCCCCGGACGGCAGGGTGTTCGTGGCTGAGAAGAAGGGGATCATCAAAACCTTCGATTCGATCGACGACCCGACGCCCGAGATCGCCGCTGACATGGAGGACGAGGTGCGCAGCGTCGGCGAACACGGCCTCATCGGCCTGACGGTCGACAACGAGTACCCCGCCAGGCCATACATCTACGCCAGCTACAGCTGGGACATCACCGGCCTCTGGGGCGATGCTTGCGACGCCAGCTACCAGGTGAACGGCTGCGTCACCGGATCGCGGGTCTCAAGGATCACCCTTGACAGCAACGGGTTGATGGTCGGCTCACCGGAGTCGCTGGTGGACGACCGCTGGTGCTACCAGTTCGGGGCGCACGCCATCGGCAGCGTTGAGATGATGGAGGACGGCTCGCTGCTGGTGACCTCCGGTGAGGGTGCCAGCTGGACCGGAACCGACTACGGACAGTACGGCGGCACGCAGCTGTTCCCCGCCGTGCCGAACCTGACCCCCAAGAACGCCTGTGGTGATCCACCCGACGGCGTTGGCTTCGCCGGCCATCCCTCGGTCGCCGAAGGCGGCTCCCTTCGGTCCCAGGACCTGCTCACCCCCGGGGACCCGCTGGGCTGGAACGGCGCGATCGTGCGGATCGATCCCGATACAGGCGAGTCGCTGGCCGACAACCCGCTCCACGGCGGCCCGTATGCCCATGACGACGAGATGCTCGCCCACGGCCTGCGGAACCCGACCCGGTTCACCCAGCGCCCCGGCAGCAAGGACATCTACATCGGCAACGTGGGGCAGGCCTATGCCGAGGAGATCGATGTCGTGTCCGTGGACGGTCCGGTCAAGAACTTCGGCTGGCCCTGCCGTGAGGGAGACCGAACCAACCTCGGCTACGAGACACTCGAGAACCACATGTGCGAGACCCTCATCTCGGATCCCGCATCACCCAGCATCCTGAGCAACCCGTGGCTGTTCTACACGCGGCCCCACGTCGGTGCTGCGATCACGGGGCTCCGGTTCGTTCCCGATGGCCAGTACCCGGCGGAGTACGTCGGCGACCTGTTCTTCGTGGACTACGTGCAGGGGAATGTCTGGTCCGTGGAGGTCAAGCCGGACGGATCGCGCCGCAACGTGCCACCCAGGGCAGTCGCGTACCGAACCAACATCGTGGCACTGGTCGACTCCCCCGACGGCTACATCTACGGAGTCGACATCGCAACCGGCACCATCGAACGGCTCGTCGGTGCGGACTCCCCACCGGTGGCCGATCTGGTGGCGTCACCCCAGCAGGGTCCGCTGCCGTTCACCTCGAACCTCGACGCGTCAGGCTCGGCGCAACCCGGTGGCGGAATCCTGACCTTCGCCTGGGACCTGGACGACGACGGAGTCTTCGACGACGCCACCGGCCCGACTGCCTCGGTGAACCTGAACACGAACGACAACCATGACGTGTCGGTGCGGGTGACCAACGAGTCCGGGGCCTCGAGCGTGGCCACCGAGACGCTCTTCCCCGGCAACACAGCTCCGGTGATCGACGTCACGTTCACGACACCAATGCCGTGGGAAGCCGGGGCGCCCATCGAGTTCGACATCGTCGCCACCGATGCCGAGGACGGACCGCTCTCAGGCCCGTCCGTGCAGTGGGAGACGCTGCTGCGCCACTGCTACGAGCCGACCGACTGCCACAGCCATCCGCACGCGATCGGAACCGGGACGTCCGGAGCCACGGAAGGTCCGAGCCATGGGTATCCCTCGTTCCTGGAATTGGCGGTCCGCGCCACTGACAGCCGGGGCCAGACGACCGAGTCAAGGATGGACCTGTTGCCGGCGACGACCGAGATCTCGGTCACGTCATCGGTGCCGGGAGTGACCGTGCTGGTGGGCGAATCAACCTTCGAGACACCCTTCACCTACACGGCGATACTCGGCGACCAACTCGAGATCGGGGTGTCGCCCAAGCCACTCGTCGACGGCGTCCTCTACCTGTTCGACAGCTGGAGCGACGGCGGCGACGCCGCACACGGGATCAACGTGACCGGGGACATGTCACTGCACCTGACGCTCGTGCCCCAGTGAGCCCCGCTCAGTAGCGCAACCCGGGCGCCCGGGTTCCGAACACGTCGGTGGCGAGCTGCTGGCCGAGCTTGGAGGCGTCCCAGCGCTTGCCGCCGTTGTTGATGGTGGCACCGTCCTCCCATCCCTTCATCAGGATGATGTTCTCGGCCACGGCACGGATGACCTGACCTGTCACGTGGTCGGCCTCGTCGGATGCCAGCCAGGCGACGAGCGGTGACGACACGGCCGGATCCATCCGGTTCCATTCGTCATCGGCGACGTCGTCGGCCTCGATCACCTCGGGGGCGCCGGGCATCGTGCCGGTGATCCGGGTGGCGGCTGCCGGGCCGACCGCGTTGACCGTCACGCCCATCTTGTACATCTCGAGGCTGAGGGTCTGGGTGAGGCTGGCGATGGCAGCCTTGGCCGGCGCGTAGTTGGACTGGCCGAAGTTTCCGGTGAGCCCGGCCCCGGAGACCGTGTTGATGATGCGGCCGTTGACCTTCTCGCCGGTCTCCTTGTTGAGCTTGCGCCAATGCAGCCCGGCCGCCTTGCACGGCAGCCATGAGCCCCGCAGGTGCACCTTGATGACGGCGTCGAAGTCGTCGGCCGACATATTGAAGATCGAGCCGTCGCGCACGATGCCGGCGTTGTTGACCAGGATGTCGAGGCGACCCAACTCGGAGACGGCCTGCCCGACCATCTCCGCGGACTGGGCCTCGTCGGACACATCGCCGTAGTTGGCGATCGCCTCGCCGCCGCGCCCCTTGATGATCTCGACCGTGAGGTCCGCGTCGCGGCCCGCTCCCTCGCCGGTGACCGAGCCACCGAGGTCGTTGACGACGACCTTCGCTCCGTGCTTCGCGAGCTCCATGGCGTGACCGCGGCCGATGCCGTGTCCCGCTCCGGTGACGATCGCTACCTTGCCGTCGAGCATGCCCATGGCTGTCTCCTGAGAATCGTTTCCGCCAACTTCTGACGGGTCGTCAGATACTAGGTGCCCGCAATTCGCGCCTCCAATGCCTAGCCTCGGGCCAATGGTGCGCAAACCCCGCAGGGCCTCGATCGCGCGCACTCCGGCCCGCTTCGTGGTCCAGGCCTTCCTTGCCGCCATCGCCGTCGGCACTCTGCTGCTCGCCCTGCCCGTGTCGTCCTCGGACCGGACCTGGACGGGCTTCATCGACGCCGCGTTCACGGCAACCTCGGCGGTGTGCGTGACCGGCCTCACCGTGGTCGACACGAGCACCCACTGGAGCGGGTTCGGCCAGTTCGTGATCATCGCCCTGGTGGAGCTGGGCGGCCTCGGGTTCATGACGATCGCCTCACTGATCGTTCTGGTGGTTTCGCGCCACCTCGGGCTGCGCCAGGCCATGGTGGCCAACACCGAGCGCAACTCACTGCGCTTCGGCGACCTGCGCCAGATGCTGGTGCGGCTCGCCGTCATCACCCTGACCGTGCAGGTGGGCCTGGCGATCTGGCTCACGATCCGCTTCGCCACTTCCTACGGCGAGGGGTGGGGACGCTCTGCGTGGTGGGGCGTGTTCCACTCCATCTCCGCATTCAACAACGCTGGCTTCTCGCTGCTCGGCAATTCACTCGCCCCGGTGCGCACCGACTGGCTCGTCATGGTGCCGCTCATGGCCTCGATCGTGCTCGGCGGGCTCGGCTTCCCCGTCCTGTCGGACATCCACACACGCTTCGTGGCCTCGTGGCGCCACAGCAAGCGCTCGATTCGTCAGCGCTGGTTGTCGCTCACGCTTCACTCGAAGGTCACGCTCACGACCAGCGCCGCCCTGCTGGTCGCGGGATTCATACTGATCGGCGCGCTGGAATGGACCAACGCGGACACGTTCGGCCCGATGGGCGTGGAGGAGAAGGCGCTCAACGCCGGCCTGGCGTCGGTGTCGCCGCGCACCGCAGGCTTCGCCACCGTCGAGGTGGCCGACATGCACCCGGCGTCGTTGCTGATCACCTCGGCGCTCATGTTCATCGGTGCCGGATCCGCTGGCACCAGCGGCGGCATCAAGGTCGGCACGTTCGCGATCCTCGCCATGGTCATCTGGTCCCAGCTGCGCGGGGACCCCGATACGCGTGCCTTCCGGCGGACCATCCCCAGCAACTCCCAGCGCCAGGCGATCACCGTGGCACTGCTGTCGCTCGGATTCGTCGTCGTCGGTGCCGTCGCCCTGCTGGTCACGGCCCAACAGGAACTTGGCGACGCCCTGTTCGAAACCATCTCCGCGTTCGGTACCGTCGGCATGTCGATGGGTGTCACACCGCAGCTGACAGCGGCGGAGGATCTGGTGTTGATGGCGTTGATGCTCGTCGGCAGGATCGGCCCCATAACACTGGGCGCAGCACTGGTGCTTCGCCAGCGCCCGACCACAACGAAGGCTCCCGAGGAGGCTCCCCTCATTGGCTAGGAACCACAACGGCACCATCGTGGTGGTCGGACTCGGACGGTTCGGTCGCGCCCTCGCGGAACAGCTCTACGACGAGGGCCACGATGTGATGGGTATCGACATCGACGAGGCCGTGATCAAGGCCTGCACCGAGATACTCACGTTCGCGGAGGTGGGCGACGCCACCGATGAACAGACCATGACCCAACTGGGAGTCGCCGACTCGGGCCACGGGGTGGTCGGCATCGGCGACTCCATCCAGGCCAGCATCCTGGCAACTGCCACGTTGTCCGACATCGGCGTGCCCGACATCTGGGCCAAGGCGATGACCCAGCAGCACCGCCGGATCCTCGAACGCGTCGGCGCCAACCACATCATCTTCCCGGAGACCGACGCCGGACGGCGCGTGGCGCACCGCATCTCGAGCTCCGTCGATGACTACATCGAGCTCGATCCGGGGTTCGTGATGGCCGAGGTGGTGGTGCCCGCGAGGTTCGTTGGGATGACTGCCGAAGCGGCCGACATCCCGCACTCGCATTCGGTAACCGCCATCTGCCACAAGCCACCGGGCGGCAGCTTCGCCCTCACCACCAACGACACGGAGTTCGTGGAGGGAGACCTGCTGCTCGTGGCCGGCTCGGTCGACTCGGTGGGCCGCTTCGCGAAGCTCGCGCAGCAGCGCCCGTAGGATCGACACCCATGGACCTGGGCATCGAAGGCAAGAAGGCAGCGGTTGCCGCCGGCAGCGGCGGACTGGGATACGCGGTTGCAGCAGCGCTGGCTGCCGAGGGCGTTGACGTGGCGATATGTGGCCGCGACGAGGGGCGGCTCACCCAGGCGGTGGCGTCACTCGGTGAAGCGGCGACAGGGGCCTGGCCGATCGGACTCGTCGCCGACGTCTCCAACGCCGATGGTGCGACCGACTTCGTGGAGCAGGCGGCGGACAACCTCGGCGGACAGCTCGACATCCTCGTGTGCAACGCCGGCGGCCCACCGCCGGGTTTCGCCTCGCAAACCGACATCGACCAGTACAGGGCCGCAGTCGAGATGAACTGCCTTGCGACGATCGCGTTGGCCCAGGCAGCCGTCGGACCCATGCGCGAACGCGGTTGGGGCCGGATCCTCGGCATCACCTCGATCGGCTCACGCCAGCCCATCGACTTCCTCGCGGCATCCAACGTGGCACGAGCGGGCGTGGCGGCGTTCCTCAAGCTGCTGTCGACGGAGGTCGCACCGGATGGCGTGACCGTCAACAACCTCCAGCCGGGCACCCACCGAACCGACCGGGTGGCGAAGCTGGGTGGCGACCAGGCGGAACAGTTGCGCGCCGACATCCCCGCAGGCGACCTCGGCGACGCGGCCGATTTCGGATCGGTGGCGGCGATGATGTGCTCCCAGCAGGCACGCTTCGTGACCGGCGTGGGCCTGCACATCGACGGCGGGGCCTTCCGCGGACTGCAGTAGACGTTGCCGGGATCCCTCAGGGCGTGAGCTTCTTCATCCCCCGCTGGGCGAACCAGGCGAGCAACACACACGAGCCGGCGATCGACACGAGCCCGGGCCATATGTCGTCCCATTCGCCGGTGCCCACGAAGCCCGCCCTCGCCAGGGTGAGGATGGGCGTGATCGGGTTGTACTGCGCCACCTCGGGAAGCCAGCCCTCCATCAGCTCCAGCGGCACGGTGCCGATCGACAGGAACAGCGCCACGAACAGGCCGACCTGCACGAGGCCGCCGGCCGACTGGCGTTTGGCCCGGTACATCACGCCCATGCCCCAGAGGCCGCCCATGACGGCGACCCCCGCCGAGGCCACGGCCAGCCAGAACACCGCCATGAAGCCACCCGGGTAGGTCATGCCGGCGATCGTGCCGATGGTGAGGGTGATGACGAGCGGAATCGCAGTACGGATCACCGACCACGACATCCCGGCTGTGGGCACCACCCAGCGGGAGGCCGGTGAGAGCAGCAACCTGTCGTAGAAGCCCTCCTCGAGGTCGCGACCCAGGGCGAAAGCGGCCCCGAGCGCTCCGAAGGCGGCTGTCTGCACGCAGGCGTAGGGAACCATCCAGTTGTAGATGTTGTCCGTGGGGTATCCGGGAAGCTGCGTGAGCCCGCTGAACGTGCCCGAGAACGCCACGGTGAAGAAGATGGGCATCACCACGAGCGGGACAAGCGCCACGGGAATGCGCCGGAGGTTGACCGCGCTGCGCCCCACCAGAGCGTTCATCATGGGGAGTGCGGGCACGCTCATACGCCACCGCTCTCGATCCGGCGGCGGACCCCCGTCACTGCGAACCACAGTCCGAGCACGCAGATGGCGGCGGCGGTGCCCAGAGCTATGGCGGCCTCGCTCCAGCTCAGGCCATACATCACCTGGTGGCGCATCCCGTCGACCATGAACGTGATCGGGTTCCACTCCGCTATTGCCCGGTACCAGCCGGTCATGAGAGACGTGGGGAAGAAGCAACTCGACAGGAACAGCGTGATGAACACGAGGGGGAAGAATCCCTGCACGGCCTCTGCCTGACCCGAGCGGGCAGCGACCCCGGCGGCCAGGGCACCGAATCCGAGTGCGAGCACCACGGCGACCGCCACAAGGATCAGCCTGCCCGGAATGCCTGCGACCACATCCGCGCCAAAGGGCCAGAGGATCAGCTGGAAGAGGACCGCCTGGGCGCCGGCGAAGGCCATCGCACCACCGAGGCGGCCGATCAGGATCGAGGACCGGCTCACCGGGGAGGAGACCATCCGGTCGAAGAAGCCCGTCTGGATGTCGGTGGCCAGCTCGGCGCCGCCGTTGATCCCACCGAACATCACGCCCTGGATGATCGCGGCCGGCAGCAGGAACATGAGGAAGTTGGTGCCCGGCGGGAAGCCTGCTGAGTCGATCATGGTCACGCGGGACATGGCCGAGGAGTTCACGGCCACGAGCAACAACGGGAAGATCGTGCCGGGGATCCAGCTCGTGGGCTGTCGCGCGAATCGGACGATGGCGCGCACCGACAGCGCCCACGACTGGGTGATCGCGTTCGTCTTCGCGGCCTGAGCGGGGCTGGCGGTCGTCACGGAGCGGGCTCCGTGACCTCCGCCTCCGCGGCGGCTCCCTCGAGACGCCTGCCGGTGGCATCTGCGAACACGTCGTCGAGGCTCGGGGCGTCGAGCTCCATGTGGATCACCTCGACACCGGCGTCGTCGAGCGTACGGACAACCTCTGTCATGGCTGCGGCACCGGCCTCGAGGCCGACCGCCACCCTGCCCTTGCGGGCCGCGCGCTCCTCACCGAAGCCCAGCATCAGCTCCCTCGTGCGTTCGAAGCTCTCCGGAGCCACGTCCACACGCAGGGTCGGGCATCCGACTGCGTCCTTGAGGGCACCGGGCGTGCCTTCGCGCACGATCCTGCCCTGGTCGATGATAGCTACCCGGTGGGCCAGCTCGTCCGCCTCCTCGAGGTACTGAGTCGTGAGGAACACGGTGGTGCCGAGCTCGGTGTTGAGGCGGCGCACCTCCTCCCATAGGTTCAGGCGGCTCATCGGGTCGAGGCCCGTGGTGGGCTCGTCCAGGAAGAGCACCTTGGGCTCGTGCATCAGGGCGAGTGCCAGGTCGAGGCGGCGCCGCATGCCGCCGGAGTAGCCGCCGACCAGCCTGTCGGCGGCGTCGGTGAGACCCACGCGCTCGAGCAGAACGTCGGAGCGCTCCGCTCCCTCCTTGCGGCCGATGCCGTGCATGACGGCCTGCAGCTTCAGGAGTTCACGACCGGTCATCAGCGGGTCGATAGCGGCGTCCTGGAGGGCCACTCCGATGTTGGCCCGGACCTGTGCCGACTCGGCGACCACGTCGTAGCCGGCGACCCTGGCGGTTCCGGCGCTGGGGCTGAGCAGCGTCACCAGCATCCTCACGCAGGTCGACTTGCCGGCCCCGTTCGGGCCCAGGAAGCCGAACACCTCGCCCTCGGCCACGGACATGTCGACTCCGTCCACCGCGACGACGTCGTCGAAGGTACGTCGGAGGTTCTCCGCGATGATGGGATCTGTCACTACTCGTCTCCGTTCGTCGCCCCCTGGAGTGCATTCCAGACGGTCTCCGGAGTGAGCGGCATGTCGATGTGGCGGATGCCGAGGTGCGAGACCGCGTCGATCACCGCGGACTGCACGGCTGGTGTCGCACCGATCGTGCCTGACTCACCAATGCCCTTGGCACCGAGTGGGTTCATAGGGGTCGGAGTGGCCACGTCGACGAGGTCCCAGCCGGGGACGTCCGCCGCAGAGGGCACTCCGTAGTCGGCAAGGGTAGCGGTGAGCGGGTTCCCGTCCACATCGAACCGCACAGCCTCGAACAGGGCCTGTGCCACTCCCTGAGCTATCCCGCCGTGGCGCTGGCCCTCGGCGAGCATCGGATTGAGGATCCGGCCCGCATCATCGGCCGCCACCAGACGGCGCAGGCCGACCAGGCCGGTGTCGAGGTCGACCTCCACGACCGCCACATGACAGCCGTTGGGAAACGTCAGACCCTCGGTATCGAACGAGTCGCCGACCGACAGTGCCGAGCCCGACTGCTCCGCAAGCTCGCCAACCCGAGCCCACGACACCGACCGCGCCGGTGTGCCGGCTACGTGGAACACCCCGGCCCCGCCATCGAGCAGCACATCGCCGACAGCGGCCTCCAGTTCGTCGGCCGCAAGCGCGCGTGCTGCCTCGAGCACCCGGTCCGAGGCCATCGCGACGGCCGAGCCACCCATCTGCAGCGAACGGCTCCCCATCGTGCCCATTCCCCTGGGTACGAGGTCGGTGTCGCCATGACGCACGGTGACCGCATCGATGGGTATGCCCAGGCGGTCCGAAACGATCATTGCGAGCGCCGTGTGCAGACCCTGGCCGTGTGGAGACGATCCGGTGAGCACCATTGCGCGAACACCACCCGCGACGCCGGAGTCGGCCTTGATCTCCACCTTGGCGTACTCATCGGTCACTCCCGCGCCGGTGATCTCCACGTATGTGGACACACCGATGCCCAGCGCTGTGCGCGAGCCCGATGCACGCAACGCCGCCTGTTCGTCCCTAAGGGCCTCGTAGTCGGCTGCCTCGAGTGCAAGGTCGAGCGACAGCGCGTAGTCGCCGCAGTCGTAGGTGGCTCCCGCCGGCGTTCGGTGCGGCTCGTCGAACGGTGCCAGGAGATTCCGTCGCCGGACCTCCACGGGGTCGAGGCCACACTCCGCGGCGAACAGGTCGACCGCTCGTTCGATGGTGGCCGTCGCCTCCGGCCGCCCCGCCCCGCGGTAGGCCTCGGTGGGTACGGAATTGGTGACAACCGACTCCGCCCTGCTGCGGACCCGTGCGATGTCGTAGACGCCGGAGGCCATGATCCGGGTGAAATGGGGGAGGAACGAGCCGAGCCGGGGGTAGGCACCCGAATCAGCTCGGATGTCGAGCTCGTAGGCGAGGATGCGGCCGTCGCGGGTTCCCCCGATCGCGATCTGGTGCGAGTGCCCGCGGCCCTGGGACTGTGCGGTGAGGTTCTCCGAGCGGGTCTCGACCCAGATGGCGGGCCGGGCCAGCCGGCGGGCCGCCCATCCGACGAGCACGTCCTCCGGACTCGGGTTGATCTTGGGTCCGAAGCCACCGCCGACGTCCGGGGCCGTCACCCTCACAGACTCCTTGTCGAGCCCGTGCGCCGCAGTGATCTCCGCCCTCGCGCCGTGCACATTCTGCGACGAGATCCACTGGTACAGGCGGCCATCCACGAACGCGGCGGCGCTGGCCCGCCCCTCCAGCGACACACCCGCGATGCGCTGGTTCTCGATCCGCTCACGGACAACCACGTCGCAGCCCTGCCAGAACTCGTCGTCATCGGGTGCCTGGCCGCCGTCCCCCCATCCGTCGTCCATCAGGCTGTTGCGGTTGGTGCCCGTCTCGGGAAACAGCAACGTGTCGTCCGCGAAGCCGGCATCGATCCCGACCACGGCCGGCAACGGGTCGACGTCGACCATCACCATCTCGGCAGCATCGACTCCTTGCGACGTGGTCTCGGCCACGATCATCGCCACGGGCTCGCCGACGAACCGAACGCGGTCGCTGGGCAGCCATGGCCGCGCCATCGCTTTGGGCGAACCGGCGCCACCGGGCCGCGGCAGGTTGAGGTCGATGTCATCCGCCGTGAACACCGCCACGACGCCCGGCATCGTTTCGGCCTCTGCAGTGTCAACCTCGAGCAACTCGCCATGCGCGAAGTACGAGCGCACGAACACGATCCGCAGGGCGCCCTGCAGCATCGGATCGTCGAGGTCATCGAGGAAGGTGCCGCGACCGAGCAGCAGGTCGGGATCCTCGATCCGCTTCACTCGGTTGCCGAGGATGCTCACGGTTGGCCCTCCTGCATCGCGGCCGCCAGCCGGTTGAACGGCCACGAGTTGGGCAACACGAGCCCCGCGGTGGGAGGCGGCAGGACCACGTAGGACTCCTCGCCCTCGCGCACGAGCCCGAGCTGGCCGCGCGCAATCAGTTCCAGTTCCGCGGGGTCAACGATCCGATCGAGGCGCTCCTCGAGCTGGTCGTTGTCGACCTGCAGCGCCGCGAGCTCGTCGCGGGCGCCCTCGATTTCGGCACGCTGGGACCACCATCCGCGAACGGGCGTGGCGAGGATCACCACGGCGACCGCAGCGAGCGCCAGCACGACCAGCAGGCGCTTCACCTCAGCCGGCTCCGTCCCGCGGAGCGAGCGCACTGGAGCCCGGGTACACCGCCGCCTCGCCGAGGGCCTCCTCGATGCGCAACAGCTGGTTGTACTTCGCGACCCGGTCCGACCGTGCCGGGGCACCGGTCTTGATCTGGCCACAGTTGGTGGCCACCGCCAGGTCCGCGATGGTGTCGTCCTCGGTCTCACCGGAGCGGTGCGACATGACGCTCGTGTAGGAGTTGCGGGTCGCCAGCTCGACTGCTTCCAGCGTCTCGGTGAGCGATCCGATCTGGTTGACCTTGACGAGGATCGAGTTGGCGATCCCCTCGTCGATGCCGCGGCCGAGGCGTTGCGTGTTCGTGACGAACAGGTCGTCACCGACGAGCTGCACCTTGTCACCGAGGGTGCGGGTGTGGTG